>JALZLY010000212.1 GCA_030858465.1 Deinococcota bacterium | reverse complement strand
AGGCATCCCGGCGCCACCATACTCAGCTTCGAAGGCCACAGCCCCGACATTTCCCCCAGCGCCTTTGTCGCCCCCGGCGTGACGCTCATCGGCAAAGTGCGACTGGAAGCTCGAGCCGGCATCTGGTACGGCAGCATCTTGCGCGGCGACAACGATGACATCGTGATCGGTGAGGAGAGCAACGTTCAAGACGCTTCGGTGTTGCACACCAATATCGGCTTCCCCACCATCCTTGGGAAGCGCGTCACTGTCGGTCATGGCGCCATCATTCACGGCGCCACGCTCGAGGATGACGTCCTCGTCGGCATGCGCGCGGTCGTCCTAGACGGCGCCGTGATTGGCACGCAGTCGCTCGTCGCGGCCGGCGCCATCGTCACCCCCGGCACCCAAATTCCACCGCGCTCACTTGTGGTCGGTATGCCGGCAAAAGTCTTGCGCGAGGTGCGTGACAAGGACCTCGCCGTGATCCAGCGGACCCCAGATTCTTACGTCGATAAGGCGAGGCGGCACCGTGACGCCGTCGCAGCGCAGCTTGGCAGCGGGGAGATGAGCTAGTGACGGCGCGTCACAGCGACGTCCTCGTCCTGGGCGGCGGCATCGTCGGGCTCGCCACCGCTCTGGCCTTCAGCCACCGTCACCCGGGCGCCCGGGTGACGGTGTTGGAGAAGGAGGCGCGGGTGGCGCGCCACCAGACCGGCAACAATTCAGGTGTGGTCCACGCCGGCATCTACTACCGGCCCGGCTCGCTCAAGGCTCGCCTCTGCCTCGAGGGCGTGCGGCTCATGAGCGACTTCTGCCACGAGCACGGCCTCGCCTATGACCGCTGCGGCAAGGTGATCGTGGCCACCAGCGAAGGCGAGGTCCAGGGTCTTAAGGACCTGCTCGAGCGCGCCCGGGCGAACGGCGTTCCGGGCGTGCGCGCTATCGATCAAAGCGAGCTCCGCGAGCTCGAGCCGCACGCGGCGGGACTGGCCGCGCTGCACTCGCCCAACACCGCCATCGTGGATTACGGGCGAATCGCCGTGAAGATGGCCGAGCTCATCGCTCGAGGCGGCGGCAAGGTATGCACCGGCGCGCGCGTCACCGCCATACGCAGAGACGCCAGCCAGGTGACCGTGAAGACCACGCGGGGGGATTTCAGCGCGGATTACCTGATCAACTGCGGAGGCCTCTACAGCGACCACCTCGCCCGCATGGACGGCCTCGAGCCCAAGGTTATGATCGTGCCGTTTCGTGGCGAGTACTACTTCTTGAAACCCGAGAGACGCTCCCTCGTCAGGGGCCTCATCTACCCCGTCGCGGACCCCAAGCTGCCCTTTTTGGGGGTGCACTTCACCAAGACGGTCGGCGGCAACGTGGAGGCCGGTCCCAACGCGGTGCTCGGCTGGAGGCGGGAGGGCTACAGCTACCGTCACCTTGACGTCCGTGAGCTCGGCGAGGCGCTGCGCTTTCCGGGCTTTTGGAAGTTGGCGGGGCGGTTCTGGAGGGTGGGGATGTTCGAGTACGCGCGCTCGTTCAGCAAGGCGCTCTTCGTGAGGTCGCTGCGCAAGCTCGTGCCGGAGGTCGGCTACGATGACCTGGTGCGCGCGGGCGCGGGCGTCCGCGCCCAGGCTATCGACGCGCAGGGCAACCTCCTCGACGACTTCGTCCTCGAGGCGACCGACCGCTCGCTCCACGTCCTGAACGCCCCCTCACCCGCCGCCACCGCCTCGCTCGCCATCGGCGCGGAGATCACCCGCCGGCTCGAGCAGCTCGCCTCTCGCGGCTGATACGGCCAAGCGTAAGAGGCAGGGCAACTCGAAGCAACCCTAGTAGTGCCCCAACAGCCCCCGCCGCATGGCCAGCGCCTCGCAGCGGCGAAAGACCAGGAGGCCGAGGGCGAAGTAGACGAGCGCGTTGGCAACGAGCGAGAGCCAATCGCCGGCGCTGAAGCTCGCCAGGCCGAGCCCCTGGGTCATCACCCCGCGGACCATGTCCACGCCCTTGACGAAGGGGGCGAGCTCGAGGGGCGGCAAGGCCGAAATGGACACGAAGGTGAGGCCGAAAAAGACGAACTGGACGATCTGAAGAAAGGCCTGGATCTGCTTGTAGAGGATCGACAGCCCGGCGATCATGAAGCCGATGCCGACCATGCTTAAGAGCGTAAAGAGCATGATCGGGGCGATGCTGAGGAGGTCCAAGTTGAGCCACTGCCGCGCCGTCAGCATGCTGAGCACGAGCAGGGCGGCCATGATGACCAGGTGGATCAGGATGCTGCCGGTCATGCGCGCCAGCATGATCTTCCAGGTGCCCACGGGCGACATGTAGAGCTGCTCCAGGGTGCCCCGCATCGCCTCGTTCGAAATCTCCCAGCCGATGCCCTGCATGGCGATGATGGCCAGGAACCAGAAGGCGTAGGAGACGATGGCGTAGGCGACGTTGGCGTCGAAGCTGACCGGGTCGCCGCCGAAGCGCAGGCCGAAAAAGATGGCCAGGAAAAAGGCGTAGAAGGTGAGAATCATGCTGATGGTGTTGGGCAGGTAGCGCCACAGCTCGAGGGCGACCTTGCGGATGTTGGCGGCCATGACGTTGAGCATGGGGATTTCGGGCAGGCCGACTTTAGGAAAGGACACGGTTGTCCCCCCTGACGAGCTGGCGGAAGACGGCCTCGAAGTTGATGCTGGTGCGGTCGATGCTCTCCACCGGGGTATGATTGCGGCGCAGGATGTCCATGAGCGCGTAGATGTCGGTGTCCTGCTCGAGGGTCACCTTGAGCAGGAGGTCGAGCGTGAAGTCATGGCCGCTACAGGCCGGAAAGCGGAGCGCCAGGAGCCGCCGCTGCTCCGCGCCGAGCGGCCGGCCCAGGCGGATCTCGTAGGCGCGCGTCTCGAAGAGGCGCAGGAGGTTGCTGACCTTGTCGTCCACCACCACCCGCCCGGCGCTGATGATGACGGCGCGCTCGCAGAGGTCTTGGACGACGGGCATGTCGTGGGTGCTGACGATGACGGTGCGGCCCTCCAAGGCGATCTGACGGAGGAGCTCGCGGACCTCGTAGCCCGTCTCCACGTCGAGGCCCAGGGTGGGCTCGTCGAGCAGGACGACCTCGGTCCCGGCGAGCATGGCCACGGCGACGGCGAGCTTCTGCTGCATACCGCGGCTGAGGTTGTTGACGAGCTCGCCCGCCTTGTCCTGCAGGCGAAACCCCTCCAGCAGGCCGTCGATCTGCTCCTTCGCCTCGCGCCGCGACCTGCCCCGGTTGCCCGCGAAGTACTCGAGGTTTTCCCGCACCGTGAGCCGCCAGTAGAGGTTGCGGTTGCCCTCCAAGACGGCGCTGATGTGGCGCAGGGCCTTTAGGCGCTCGCGCCGGGTGTCGTAGCCGTTCACCAAGACGCTGCCCGCATCGGCTTGCAGGAGACCGCAGACCAGCTTGATGGTGGTGGTCTTGCCCGCGCCGTTCGGCCCCAAAAGCCCCAGGATCTCGCCGCGCCGCACCGTGAAGGAGACGCCGTCTACGGCCTTCAGGGCTTCCTTTTTGCGCTTGGGATAGCGCTTGACGAGATCCCTGACCTCGACGATGGGCGCCGCGCTCTCCGGACCTTCTGGGCTTGCAGCAGTAAGCGCCACGCTAGGCCCGGAGCCTCGGCAGACCCGTCAGCTGGGGCATAGCCGTTTGGGGCATAGCCGTTTGAGGCCTGGCCTCGAGCCGGTCGGCCAAGAGGCGCAGGCCGGCCGCGAGTCGCCAGCGGAGCAGCGCGCGGGGGAGCCTGTGCGCCACCTCGGCCTCGCGCCGGTAGCGCTCGAGCTTATCGGCGTTCGCGCGGTTGACGGCCTCATCACATCCTAAGCACATGGTCCAACCTCCTTGACATAACTATAGGATTTATCTCATACATTGTCAAGCCTTAGCTTATAGAATGTAAAGGATGTTGAGCAATCGAACGTCCGCGGGCCGTTGCGACGGGCTCGTTCCTATCGCATCATAGGCTTAGATTCAAGAATGGGCTTAGATTCAAGAGAGAGCTTAGATTCAAGAGGGAGAAGGTGGGCGAGGAGCGCATGAAGGTGACGGACGCCAGGGCGGCGCGCGTGCTCATCGGCAAACGGAGCGCTGGCCTGTCGATCCCTTCTGAGCGTTACCGTTGAAGAGCTCGCTTAGCTTTCTACTCGACGAAACTTTGCCGCTACGACGAGAGGAGCCCGGACCTGTCGTACGCAGGTCCGGGCTCCTTGGCTGGGAGGCGCTAGCCTCGCAGCGCATGCCGCGCTTCACTTCTGCAGTCGGGCTCGAGGCGGCTCCGGGCGGCGAGTTCCGCCGCGCAGGGTGAGGGAGACAGGGCCGTCTCCTTTCGAGCCTCGGACCCTATGAGGGCTTTGACCCAAAGGGCCCGGGTCAGGCTCGGTTGGTCCAGTGGAAGAGGATGCGGGGCTGGCGTTCGCGGTCGGGATAGCGGGTCTGGTTCAGCCGCTGGGCCTTGGTGTTGCGCTGAAGGTCGCTGACGCGGTCTTTGGCGAGACGCATAAACGGATCGTGGATGGTGAACATGACCTAACTCCTTTGTGCATAGAGGGCTATGGCTGAGGGCGATAAAAAAATCCCGGCGGAAGGCGCGCCGAGGAGGGTCTCAGGGATGAGGCCGCAGCTCAGCTCAGATGGACCCCGGGGGCCGGGTCTCGGTCCGGGCGGCTCCTACAGGCGCAGGGGGAGCGAAAGAACGAAGGATCATGTTGAACGGCTTGACGGGGTCGATAGGATGGATTCGGTTCACCTGGCACCTGCCTCTCCGCTCGAGCTGAGCTACAATGAATATAGCACCTAGTCCCTGAATATGCAAGAGGGTATACAACAGTAATGTAGGCCAAAATGGGTGCACTTCACAAGGCGGCTCGAGGCGGCGGCGGGCGTGGTGCGCGTAAGGGCTTGGTGCGCGTAAGATGGTAAGCAGTGCAGCAACCACCCTGCTCGTTGACTCAGGGAGGCGGTCCTAACGGGCAGGGGTGAATCGACGGAAGGCAGCGTGAGCGACGTGACGAAGCAAGAGCCAGGATCGGCAGGGACCGAGACGGTCAGGGTCGGCATCATCGGCAGCGGCAACATCAGCGGGGCCTATCTCAAGGCCTGCCGGCTCTTTAAGATCTTGGAGATCGCCGCCATCAGCGACCTCGTCCCCGCGCGGGCCGAGGCCAAGGCCGCCGAGCACGGGGTGCCCAGGGCCGTCACGGTAGAGAGCATGCTGGCCGACTCGGACATCGACATCGTCGTCAACCTGACCGTGCCCAGTGCCCACGCCAGCGTGAGCATGGCCGCGCTCGAGGCCGGCAAGGCGGTCTACAGCGAGAAGCCGCTGGCGATCACGCGGGCGGACGGCGCGAGGCTCCTGGCGCTGGCGCAGGAGAGGGGTCTGAGGCTCGGCTGCGCACCCGACACCTTTTTGGGCGGCGGCCTGCAGACCTGCCGCAAGCTGATCGACGAGGGAGCGATCGGCCGGCCCCTGGCCGCGACCGCCTTTATGATGTCGCGCGGCCCGGAGTCCTGGCACCCCGACCCCGCCTTTTTCTACGGGCTGGGCGCCGGGCCGATGTTTGACATGGGGCCCTACTACCTGACCGCGCTCGTCCACCTCCTGGGGCCGGTCGCGCGCGTGACGGGCTCGGCGGTGATCAGCCTGAAGGAGCGGACCGTCAGCTCGGCGCCGCTGGCGGGCACGGTCATCCGGCCCGAGACGCCGACGCACGTCACCGGCCTCTTGGACTTCGCATCGGGGGCGGTGGCGACGCTCATCACCTCCTTCGACGTGGTCGCCTCGGAGCTGCCCCGCCTCGAGGTCTACGGCAGCGAAGGCAGCCTGAGCGTGCCCGATCCCAACACCTTCGGCGGGCCCGTGCGCCTGCGGAGAGCGGGCGAGAAGGCCTGGCGCGAACTCCCTCTCAGCCACTCCTACACCGAGAACAGCCGCGGCATCGGCGTGGCCGACATGGCCCACGCCATGCGTTCTAGCCGGCCGCAGCGGGCGGGCGGCGAGTTGGCCTATCACGTATTGGACGCCATGCAGTCGGTCTTGGAGGCGGCCGAGGGGCGGACGTTCATCGAGCTGACGAGCCGCTGCGAGCGGCCGGCGCCCCTCGTCGCCGAACTGCCGGTGGGCGTTCTCGACGGTTAGGGTTGGCCCAGCGGCTCGAGCAGGCCCTTTTCGGGCACGACCACGCGCCGCGCTCCACTCGAGCCTCGAGCCGCACGTCGATGACCCGCACCCTCACGGGCACTTTCGGGGCTTCAACCCAGCAGCACGGCGAGGCGAACCCACACGCCTTAGGCTGTAGACTGGCGGCATGCGCAGGTTCTTCCTTGCCCTCTTGCTGCTCTCCAACCTCGCCTTCGCCCAGAGCTACCGGCTCGAGCGCGTCGAGCAGGACGTTTTCCTGCAAGCGGACGGCAGCGCGCGTGTTCTAGACATGCAGGCGTTTCGCTTCGACGGCGACTTTCGAGGCAGTCGCTACGGGCTCGAGGTCGAGCCGGCGCCGGGCGGCACCGTGCGCTTCGAGGGCGTCGAGGCGCTGGACGGCAGACCCGTTCGGTGGCGGGTCAGCGGCAACGAGATCGAATGGGAGGTCGACGCCTTAAACGAGACCCGCAGCTTCCGCCTGGGCTACGTGCTCAGCCGCGAGGTCGAGGTGGCCGAGGACGCCGCCCAGTTCGACCGCTTCGTGCTCGACCCCGAACACGAGCACATCGACCACTACCTGCTCCGCATCCACCCGCCCGCGCCGAGCCCTGAGGGTTTCAGGGTCTTCGTCTTTACCGGCCAGGGCCGCATCGGCACGCTTGACTTCGCCGACGACATGAGCGTCGCCACCGTCAGCCTGTCCCCCGTCGGCGAGGGCGAGTTCGTGCGCGCCCGGGTGATCGTGGACGCGGCCAACTTCAGCGTCCGGACGCAAGAGGGACGGTGGCTCGAGCCCTGGCTGGCCGAGGCCAGAGAGGAGACGCGCGGCTTCAGGGAGGAGTCGCAGCGGCAGCTCGAGGACGAAGGTCGCGTCACCTCTCCCCCGCCCTCGAGCCTGTGGCTCGTCCTGGTCTGGGGCGCGGTGGCCGGCCTGGGCCTCTGGCTCCTTCTCGCCTACCGCGACTTCGGCCGCGAGCCCGAGATAGCGGATGTCGGCCCCTACTACCGCGAGCCCGCCGAGGAGATTCCCCCGGCCGCCGTGCCCTTCGTGATCACCCAGAGCGACCCCGGCCTGCAGGCGGCGAGCCCGGCCATCGCCGCGACGCTGCTGGACTTCGCGCGGCGCGGCTACTTGGAGATCGAGACCCAAGACAGCCCCGGCTTTTTGGGCCTGGGCCGCTCGCAGACCGTCTACTACCGTCTGGCGCGCGAGCCCGAGGGCTTGACACCCTTTGAGGCGGAGCTGTGGAAGGCCTTTCGCGGTGCGGCGCAGGGCTCGACCGCCGGGTCGCTGGGCGGCCTGTTCCAACTCGCCGGCGGCAGAGCGTCCGGGCCCAACAGCGACCCGGCGGTCTTCGACGCCGCCGACCTGCGCCGCTACTTCGAGTCGCGGCCGAGCTTTGGGCGGGGCTGGATCCAGGCGCCGCGGCGCTGGTACGAGGCTGGCCACGGCAAGCTCCTCGACCCCAGCAGCGGCCGGCGCGCCGCGCCTATCATCAGCCTCTCTTTCGTGATGGCGGCGCTCTTTGGCTTCGCGGCCTTTTCCCTCTTCGCGCTTCACCCCGGCTTCGGCCTGCACCTCGTCCTGGCCGCGGCGCTCTGTATCTTCATGGGCCTCACCGCCGGCTTCAGCCTGAAGCGCTGGACGCCCGACAAGCTCTTAAACGCCCGGCGCTGGGAGGCCTATCGCCGCTTTCTCGCGGATTTTTCAATGATGCGCGAGGCGCCCGCCGAGCACTACCAGCTCTGGGACTACCACTTCGTCTACGCCACCGCCCTGGGCGTCAGCAAAGAGTACCTGCGCAACCTGCAAGAGCTGATGAAGCTCGAGCCCGACAAGTTCACGGCGCCGCTGTGGTTGGCCGGGGGCCGGGGCGTGGCCATGAACCAGATCAGCAGCCTTGGCACCCTGGACAGCCTGAGCCGCAGCCTCAACACCCTCTCGCAGATCGAAACCAACCTGGGCAACTTGAACCAGGCCCTCTCGCCTCAGGCCAAGACCGGCGGCGGCTTCGGCGGCTCGAGCAGCGGGGGCGGTTCTCGGGGCGGCGGCTTCAGCGGCGGTCCCCGGGGCGGCGGCGGCGGCCGCGGCATGCGCTGAAGCGCCGGGCCCCAAGGGCTTAGCCGCGACTCGGTCCTGCCGCCACCTCGAGCAGGTTTTCCTCTATCCACTCGGCCACGCCGTAAGCCTCGGGCTCGCGGATGTGCTCGTCGGCCAGGGCGAGCACGTCTTCGTGGGCGAAGCCCACCGCCACACCGCGCCCCGCCCATGCGATCATGCTCACGTCGTTGACGCCGTCGCCAAAGGCCACCGTCTCGCCCCTGTCGTAGCCGAGCGCCGCCGCGATGAGCGCCAGGGCCGAGCCCTTGTCGGCGTCGGCGGCGGTGATCTCCAGGTACCTGTCCTCCCACAGGTAATAGGTGAGGCCCGGCAGGCTGCCTAAGAGCTCGCGGTGCATCTCGCTCACGCCGTCCTCGCAGGCGAAGACGAACTTGTCGGCGGGCTCGTCACGGTAGCTCCCCAAGGCGACGAGCTCGTGCTCCAGGGTGTGCGCCCACTTCCAGCGCTCGTCGGCGGGGTCGCGCACGAAGAGCTTGTTGTGCGCCGAGCAGGACGACTCGAGGCCGGGGATGTGGCCGTAGCGCCGCAGCAGGTCCTGCACGGTGCCGGCCTCGAGCACGCTCTGGCGCAGGAGCTCGCCGTCCTTGCCGACGACGCGCGCGCCGTGGTTGGTGCTGTAGGGGCCGCTGACCGCCAGGAGGTCCAGGAACTCTCTAGCCGAGGCCTCGCTGCGGCCGGTCAGGACGGTGACGGCGTGGCCCGCCTCGCGCGCGGCGGCGATGCTGCGCCTGACCCGGTCGGGCAGGCGGTAGTCGGAGGTGACGACGGTCTTGTCGAGGTCGAAGGCGAGCAGCATAGCCCAGTCTACGACGAAGGGCTCACCTGCGCGCGTCCGCAAGCCTACGGATGAGGGAGAGTGAGGGAGAGGCAAAAGTACTTATACACGCCCGGCGCCTTGGCGGATGTCAGCCAGCGCCCCCGGCGCGAGGAGACTTTTCTTTAGACTACAGTCATGATCTTGCCGCGCAACGGCGAAGCCACCCAAGGACGGCTCATGGACGCCGCCCTGGACCTCTACGCCCAGCGCGGTTACGCCGGCACCTGCCTGGACGCCATCCTCACTTCCGCCTCCTCGTCCAAGGGCGCCTTCTACCACCACTTCGACTCCAAGGAGGCGCTCACCGCGCAGGCCGTCACGGTTCACTGGAACTACGTCGTGGAGCTCTTGCAGAGGGCCTGGCAAGGCAAGCCGGACAGCGACAACAAGCTCACCGCCCTGCTCCTAGAACTCAAAAGCGCCTACTACAGCCGCTCCGGCGGCTGCCCGTTGGGGCTCCTCGGCTTCGAGTCGCGCAGCCTGCCGCCGCAGGTGCAAGAGGCGCTCACCCGCGGCCTCGAGCGCTGGACGGTCGCTCTCGCCGCCATGCTGCGCGAGCTCGGCATCGAGAGCCGCAAGCAGGCCCGCGACCTCGCCCAGCAGCTCTTCGTCGTGTTCGAGGGCGGCATCCTGATCGAGCGCATGAGCGGCCTCTCGACCGCCCTCGAGCTGGGCCTGGCCGGTTGGCAAAAGGACGTGCAAGACGCGCTCGAGGGCGTAGGCGAGAGCCGGGCCGCCTAGCGGATCAGCGCTCTGTCGCCGCTGCCCGAAAAATTCACGAAGACCGTCTTGAGTTCGGTAAAAAAGTTGAGCCCCTCCTCGCCCATCTCCCTGGGGCCGACGCCGGTGGCCTTGGAGCCGCCGAAGGGCAACTGCGCCTCGCCGCCGATGGTCGGCTCGTTGACGTGGACCATGCCGACCTCGGCCTCTTCGATAAAGCGCATCGCCGTCGTTACGTCCTGGGTGAAGATCGACGCGGCCAGGCCGAAGTCGACGCCGTTGGCCGCGCGGACGGCTTCCTCGAAGGTGCGCGCCTCGCTGACCGCCAGGACCGGCCCGAACACCTCCTCCTGAAAGATGCGCATCTCGGGGCCCACCCCGTCGAAGATGGTCGGCTCGACGAAGTAGCCGCCGCTTATGTCCCTCGGCTTGCCGCCGCAGACCAGCCTGGCGCCTTCGTCCTTGGCGGCGGCGATGTAGCGGAGGTCCGTCTCGAACTGCCCCCTGTCCACCGCCGGCGCGAGGTCGCTCGCCTCGTCCAAGCCGGGGCCGAGCCGGAGGGCCTGGGCCTTGGCGACGAGGCGCTCGAGAAGTTCCTCCTTGACTTCGGGCGACACGATGACCCTCGAGGTCGCCGTGCAGCGCTGGCCCGTCGCGCCAAAGGCACCGCCGACGATGGCGTTCACCGCCGCCTCCAGGTCGGCGTCGGCCATGACGATAAGGGCATTCTTGCCGCCCATCTCGCAGGTCACGCGGACGCCGCGCTTAGCCGCCCGCTCGTTCAAGGCCATGCCCACGCCGTTCGAGCCCGTAAAGGACAGCGCCTTCACCCGCGGGTCGTCGACGATGGCGTTGCCCACCTCGCTGCCCGGGCCCACCACCATGTTGGCGACGCCCGGGGGCAAGCCCGCCTCCGCCAGGATCTCCATGAAGATCGCGGCCGTGCCCGGCGTCAGGCTGGCGGGTTTGAAGACGACGGTGTTGCCCGCGACCAGGGCCGGCGCCATCTTCCAGACGGGAATCGCCCAGGGAAAGTTCCAGGGGGTGATGAGCCCGACCACGCCCAAGGGGCGGCGGATGGTGTAGGTCTGGGTGTCCCTGACCTCGCTGGGGGTGGTCCGGCCGCCCACACGGTAACCCTCGCCGGCGTAGTACTCGAGCAGCGAGATGCCCTTGACGACCTCGCCGCGCGACTCGCGCAGGACCTTGCCCTCCTCCAAGCTCATGACGCGGGCAATCTCGGCTAGGCGCCGGCGGGCGATGTCAGCCGCCCGCCACAGCACCCGGCCGCGCTCGGGCGCGGGCGTGTCCCGCCAGCCCCGAAGGGCCTCCGCCGCGACCGCTATGGCGCGAAGCGCATCCTGCCTCGTCGCCGCCGGAAAGTCCGCCACCACCTCGTCCGGCCGGGCGGGGTTGACCACCCTTATCCTGCTCTTTGAGCGCGGCAGAACCCACGCGCCGCCGATATAGCAGCCTTCCCTTATCCCGACCCCAGCCTCTACGCTCATCTACGTCCTCCTGTCGTCGCTCTAGGCTCGTCGCTTCAACCCTCATCCCAGTCTAAACCAGAGGAGACGCACTCCCGTGAGGGGCAAGCCGCTTTACAAGACCGCGTCGGCGCGGGTATCATGGCAGAACTTTATACAGAGGGTTGCAAGCGAGGTCTTGCAGCGGTTCAGGGGTGGCGAGGTAAGCTCGAGCGTGAGGGAAGAGGAGCGCGTATGGTGGATATGACCGAGGTCGGCCTCTGGGGCCTGTCCAGCTTCGAGGCCGGTGACGGGGGCACGGCCAACGCAGCCGTTCTCGTCAGCGAAGCCGGCGGCATGGTGGCGCGCTGATGGAAGGAAGCCGCCTGAGCCTCGCCCAACTCAGCGAGCGCTTTACCGAGCTCAAGCCGCCCATGAGCAAGAACGAGGCGCGCGTCGAGGCCGACCGCTGCCTCTACTGCTATGACGCCCCCTGCATCAAGGCCTGTCCGACGAGCATCGACGTGCCCACCTTTATCAGGAAGATCGCCACCGGCAACGTGCTCGGCTCGGCCACCACCATCCTTACCGCCAACCTGATGGGCGCGAGCTGCTCGAGGGTCTGCCCCGTCGAGGAGCTCTGCGAGGGGGCCTGCGTCTTGGGCGCCGACCACAAGCCCATCGAGATCGGCCGCTTGCAGCGCTACGCGATGGACTATATCTACGAGCGGGGCACGGTGCCCTTTACGCCCGCGCCCAAGAACGGCCGCAGGGTCGCCGTCGTCGGCGCGGGGCCCGCCGGGCTCTCTTGCGCGGGCGAGCTCGCCAAGCTCGGCTACGAGGTGACCGTCTTCGAGAAGAACGGCCTGCCGGGCGGCCTCTCCAGCTACGGCATCGTGGTGATGCGCGAGCCCCTCCGCGTCGCCTTGGAGGAGGTGGACTTTGTTAAAAAGCTCGGGGTGGAGGTGAGGACGGGCGTCCACATCGGCAGGGACATCGGCGCGGACGAGCTCTTGGGCGGCTACGACGCCGTCTTTATCGGCGCGGGCATGGGCCGGGTGCCGGACATGGGCATCCCCGGCGAGGACTTGGACGGCGTCACCGAGGCGCTCTCCTTCATCGCCGAGACCAAGCTGGCGGAAGGGGAAGGCTTGGCGCGCCTCGCTAGGCTTCCCATCGGCCGCAAGGTGGCGGTGATCGGCGCCGGCAACACCGCCGTCGACGCCGCCACCATCGCCAAGCGCCTGGGGGCGGAGGGGGTGCAGATCGTCTACCGCCGCACCGAAAGGGAGATGACCGCCTACGACTTCGAGTACCGCTTCATCAAGAACGAAGGCGTCGAGTTTCGCTTTCTGACCCAGCCGGTCGAGGTCGTCGGCGAGAACGGGCGGGTAACGGGGCTCAGGTGCGTGCAGATGAAGCTCGGCGCACCCGGCCCCGATGGGCGGCCCCAGCCCGAGCCCATTCCCGGCAGCGACTACGTCTTGGAGTGCGACCAGGTGATCAAGGCCATCGGTCAGGAGAAGCTCACGGGCCTCTTCGCGGCTTTTGGCCTGGCGTTGGGGCGCGGCTTCGTCGAGGTGGACCCAGGGACGCTGCAGACGTCCAACCCCAAGGTCTTCGCGGGCGGCGACTGCGTGCGCTCGGTCGGCGCGGCGATGACGGTGACGGCGGCCGAGGACGGCAAGGTGGCGGCCAAGGGCATTCACGGCTGGCTGGGGTCGCGGGCGGCACTGGCCACGGACTAAGATGAGCCATGACTGATGAGCCATGACTAAGGCAACCCTTCCCAAGCTTGAAACCGGTCTCTACGACGAGGACTTCGCGCTGTGGCTCGAGCAGCAGGTCACGCTCTTGCGCGAGGGGCGCTTCGACAATTTGGACATGGACAACTTGCTCGAGGAGGTCGAGGCCATAGGGCGCAGCGACAAACGCGAGGTGCAAAATCGGCTCATCGTGCTCCTGGCTCACCTGCTCAAGTACCAATTTCAGGCCAATCGACGTTCACGTAGCTGGCAAGCAACGATTGGTGAACAGCGCCGGCAGCTCGAGCTGATATTCAAAGACAGTCCAAGCTTATTGAAACAGCACGCTCCCGCTGTCCTGGCCGAGAGCTATGGCTACGCGAGACGCCAAGCTCAGGACGAAACAGGGCTTGCGCCCGAGACCTTTCCTGAAGCCTGCCCTTACACCCTCGAGCAACTCCTAGACGAGGACTTCCTAGCGGAGGCACAAGCCCTGGCGGCAAAGGAAGGTGAGGCGAAGCCATGAGCAGGGCGACCTTAGCTAAAATAACAGCTGACCTTTACGAGCAGGACTTTAACTTATGGCTCAAGCGACAAGCCGAGCTCTTGCACGAAGGACATTTTGAAGAGCTTGACCTTGAAAACCTGATCGAGGAGGTTCAAGACATCGGCAAGCGTGACAAGCGTGAAGTCAAGAATCGCCTCATCGTGCTTTTGACCCATCTGCTCAAACACCAGTACCAGCCCAATAAGCGGACGCGCAGCTGGCTCGACACCATCGACGAGCAGCGGAGTCAACTCGGCTATATCTTTGAAGACAGTCCAAGTCTCAAGGCGCACTATGCACCTGCCATTCTCGACACGTGTTACGAAGCGGCGAGCAACAAAGCGAAAAGGCAGACGGGCTTGCCGGTCACCACCTTTCCCGCGAGCTGCCCCTACAGCCTCGAGCAGGCCCTCGACCCGGACTTCTTGCCGGAAGGATAAAACTATGGCCGACCTCAGCATCGACTTCGCGGGCATCAAGAGCCCCAACCCCTTCTGGCTGGCCTCGGCGCCGCCGACGAACAGCGCCTATCAGGTGAACAAGGCCTTTGAGCAGGGCTGGGGCGGCGCGGTCTGGAAGACCATCGGCGCGCCGGTCCTTAACGTCTGCAACCGCTACGGCGGCTTCGAGCACGGCGGGCAGAAGCTTGTGGCCATCAACAACGTCGAGCTGATCTCCGACCGGCCGCTCGAGGTCAACCTCCGCGAAATTGCCGAGGTAAAGGCGCTCTGGCCCGACCGCGCCGTGATCGTCTCGGCGATGGTCGCGTCCGACCCCGAGGCCTGGCACGACATCGTCAGGCGCATCGAGGACAGCGGCGCCGACGGCATCGAGCTCAACTACGGCTGCCCCCACGGCATGAGCGAGCGCGGCATGGGCGCGGCGGTCGGCCAGGTGCCCGAGTACTGTAAGGTGATCACCGAGTGGGTGACCTCGGTCGCGCGGATTCCCGTCATCGTCAAGCTGACGCCCAACGTCACCGACATCACCTTGCCCGCCCAAGCGGCGGTAGCGGGCAAGGCCGACGCCTTGAGCCTGATCAACACCATCAACTCGGTCATCGGCGTGGACCTGGACAATTTCAAGCTCAAGCCCAACATCGGCGGCAAGGGCGGACACGGCGGCTACGCGGGCCCGGCGGTGCGGCCCATCGCCCTGCACCTCTTGTCGTCGGTTGCAGGCGACGCGAAAGTGCGGGGGGCGGGCCTGCCAATTTCCGGCATGGGCGGCATCCAGACCTGGCGCGACGCGGCGGAGTTCCTGCTCCTGGGCGCCACCAGCCTGCAGATCTGCACGGCGGTGATGCACTACGGCTTTAGGATCATCGACGACCTCAGCGACGGCCTGTCGAACTGGCTCGACGAGAAGGGCGCCGCCTCGGTGCAAGAGGTCGTCGGCGCCTCCCTGCCGAGGATCTCCGACTTCGGCGGCTTCGACCTGTCGTTCAGGAGCATCGCCAAGATCGACCCCGAGCTCTGCATCCACTGCAACCTCTGCTTCGTCGCCTGCGACGAGGGCGCGCACCAGTGCATCGACCTCATGCTGGACGGTCAGAAGGTCGAGCCCGGCCTCAGTCTGAACGGCAGCAAACCGCAGCCCGTGGTGCGCGAGGACGACTGCGTGGGCTGCGCGCTGTGCTCGCTCGTCTGCCCGGTCGAGGGTTGCATCACCATGGTTTCAGTGGAGCCGGAGCGGCCGCCCATCACCTGGCGAGAGCTGAGCGAGCGGGCGCCCGAGGTAACGACCGACTGGGACGAGATGGAAAGATATCGCAGCGAGGTTGGCATCGACATTCATTGAACATTCATTGAAGGAGCCATCAGCCGTCGGCTGACCGCTATGAAGGGGGTTTCGTGACGACACTCATCAAGAACGGCACCATCGTGACCGCCGGCGACACCACCAGGGCCGACCTGCTCGTCGAGGGCGACAAGATCAGCAAGATCGGCGTGAAGCTCACCGACAAGGCCGATAGCGTCGTGGATGCTCGCGGCCATTACGTCATTCCCGGCGGCATCGACGTGCACACGCACCTCGACATGCCCTTCGGCGGCACCGTCTCGAACGACGACTTCAAGACCGGGCACATTGCCGCGGCCTTTGGCGGGACGACCAGCCACATCGACTTCTGCATCCAGAGCAAGGGGCAGAGCTTCGCCGACGCGCTCGAGACCTGGCACGGCAAGGCGCGGGACAAGGCCGGCGTCGACTACGGCTTTCACGTCGCCATCACCGACCTGAATGACAGGGCGATGCGCGAGCTGCCCAGCCTGCCCGAACAGGGAGTCTCCTCCATCAAGCTCTTCATGGCCTATAAGGGCACCCTGATGGTCGACGACGAGACGCTCTTTCGCGCGATGCAGGTGGCCGCCGGCAGCGGCGTCCTGACCATGGTCCACGCCGAGAACGGCGACGTGATCGACGTGCTGGTCAGAGACGCGCTCGCAGGGGGCCACACCGAGCCCGTCTGGCACGCGCGCACCCGGCCCCACCTGGCCGAGGCCGAGGCGACGGGCCGGGCGGTGGCCCTGGCCGGGATGGCGGACGCCGCCCTCTACGTGGTGCATATGACCTGCGCCTCGGCGGTCGAGCAGCTCAGGCTGGGCCAGTGGAAAGGGCTGAACGTCCACGGCGAAACCTGCACCCAGTACTTCTTCATGACCGAGCGCGACCTGGCCAGGCCCGGCTTCGAGGGCGCCAAGTACGTCTGCTCGCCGCCCATGCGCACCAAGGCCGACGGTGAGGCGCTGTGGGAAGCGGTCGCGGACGGCACCTTGGAGATCGTCTCCACCGACCACTGCGTCTTCAACATGAAGGGCCAAAAGGACCTCGGCCGAGACGACTTCTCGAAGATTCCCAACGGCGTGCCCGGCATCGAGGACCGGATGATGATGCTCTACGACCAGGGCGTGCGCAAGGGGCGCCTGACGCTCAACCGCTGGGTGGAGCTGACCGCCACCAACCCCGCCAAGCGCTTCGGCCTCTACCCCTACAAGGGCACGGTGGCCGTAGGCGCCGACGCCGACCTGGTCCTCTGGAACCCCAAGGGCAAAAAGACCATCAGCGCCGAGACCCACCACATGAACGTGGACTACAACCTCTACGAGGGCCGCACCGTCACCGGCCTGCCCGCCAAGGTGTGGAGCCGGGGCGAGCTCATCGTCGACGAGGGCGCCTGGCTGGGCGAGGCCGGCCGGGGGCAGTTTCTGCACCGGGACAAGGTCTACTGAGGGCCGGTCTCGCTGCTCCCCTTGAGGGACGCCGAGCCCGAAGAGCCGGCGAAGCGGGATGTTTGGCAAGCCCCTATAATGACCTGAGCTGTAAAACCCCGTGGAGCCTTCCTTGACCCTGCCGCAAACCCAGCCCAAGCTCGAGACCGCGCCCAGTCGCGACGCCGTTATCGCTATGTACGGCCTCAACATGGTCTTTCGCGGCCGGGGCAGCGAGACGGTGGCCCTCAAAGACGCCGACCTCGAGGTCCGTGACGGCGAGTTCATCAGCCTGATCGGCCCCTCGGGTTGCGGCAAGACGACCTTGCTCAGGCTGATCGCCGACCTGGAGACGCCGACCTCGGGCGAGCTGCTGGTGGCCGGCAAGACGCCCCGGCAGGCACGGCTCGCGCGCGAGTACGGCTACGTCTTCCAGGCGCCGGTCCTCTACGAATGGCGCACGGTCTTGGGCAACGTGATGCTGCCTTTGGAGATCATGAACTTCTCCAGGGGCGAGCGCCGGGAGCGGGCGGCGCGGCTCCTGGACATGGTCGGCCTGGGGGACTTTCACCGCCAGTACCCCTGGCAGCTCTCGGGCGGGATGCAGCAGCGCGTGTCGATCGCCCGCGCCCTGGCCTTCGACCCCAAGCTGCTCCTCATGGACGAGCCCTTCGGCGCGCTCGACGAGATCACCCGCGAGGCGATGAACCTAGAACTCCTCAGGCTCTGGCGTGAAACCGGCAAGACCGTCGTCTTCGTCACCCACTCGATCGCCGAGGCGGTGTTCCTGTCGAGCCGCGTCGTGGTGATGACGCCGCGGCCGGGCAAGATCGAAACGGTCGTCGAGGTGGACCTGCCCTACCCCAGGGGCGTAAAGACGCGCGAGTCGAGGCGGTTTTTCGACCTCACCACCCTGGTGCGCGAGGCCCTGAGGCGCGGCCACGGCGACGAGGGAGATCTGTAAGTGGCGCCATCACAGGGAACCGGGCTGCGCCGCGCCCTGCCCGTCCTCGTGATGCTGTTCATCGTCACCCTGCTGGGCTATCCCTTCGCGCTCGTGCTCGGCCTGCCCTTGGCGCTACGCGACATGCGCGATTTGAGAAAATGGGAGCGGGAGACCGTCGTCGCGCAGCCCCCACTCGACCTCTCGAGCCCGGGCCAACTTCGCTTTCCCGGCGCAGCGCGGCGGGGCGTCCTGATCTGGGAGGAGGCGCCGCTGGCGCTCGACTACGTGCAGGAA
>JALZLY010000211.1 GCA_030858465.1 Deinococcota bacterium | reverse complement strand
GAACGCGGCGCCCATGTCCGGGTGCATGACCCCATAAGCATTGCCAACACTCAAAAGCTCTACCCCGACCTGCCGGTCGACTACTGCGACACGCCGGAGTGCCTGGCCATCGGCTGTGACGCGCTGGTGGTGGTCACCGACTGGCAGGACTACAAGCACTTGCCCCTTACGGAGATGAGGGCGCGCATGCGCGGGGATTTTCTCCTGGACGCGCGCAATCTCTTGAACCCGGGGGAAGTGCGGGCGCACGGCTTCACCTACGCCAGCATAGGACGCTAGGCCTCTCAGCCCAGCGTCCAAACAGGCACAGCCCCAAACAGGCACAGCCAGCCGCCGGGAGATTTCATGCTCGCTTCACGCTCGGATAGTTATATGGAGAACGGCACGGATCTTCCCGTCACCGCCCTGGAGAAACCACATGGCTTTGCTTCCGCCCAAAGTTAAGCAGTCCCTCAGACGGACCCTCAAGCGCAACCGGGTCGCCCCCAGGCTGCTCGTCAGTCCGCTCTGTCCGTTGCCGGATTTCATAGTCGTCGGGGCCATGAAGAGCGCGACCTCGTCGCTTTACCACAATATCTGCGAGCATCCGCGGATCGTCCCGGCGATAGCCAAGGAGGTGCGCTTTTTCGGCAGCCGCTATCACCAGAAGAGCATGCGCTGGTACCGGGCGCACTTCCCGGTCCTCCTGAACGGGCTGAAGCAGGAGCGGCGGCTCACGGGAGAGGCCAGCCCGAGCTACATCTTCAACCCTCAGGTGCCCGGCAGAATCCGGGAGCACCTTCCCGAGGTCCGCATCATCGTCATCTTGAGAAACCCCGTGGAAAGAGCCTACTCGCACTACAACCACTTCGTGAAGATAGGGACCGAAAGCGCTCCCTCCTTTGAGGAGGCGCTGGCGAAAGAGGAGCAGGAGGAAGCGACCCTGCGAGCCGAGTACGCCAAGATGCTAGACGACGACCGCTACCACAGCGACCACTATTTCAGGTACAGCTATCTCCTGGCCAGAGGAAGGTACGTCGAGCAGCTCGAGGTCTACGCGCGGCACTTTCCAAAGGAAAAGATGCTGATTCTCAAAACCGAGGACTTCTACGAGGACGCCTCCGCGGTCCTGAACAGAGCCTACGCGTTTCTGGGCCTGCCGGCCTGGGAGATAGATCGTCCCAAAAAGTACATGGTCGGCCGCTACTCGGGGATGGAGCCTGCCACCAGAGCGTATCTGAGCGACTACTACCGGCCCCACAACGAACGGCTCTACGCCTTCCTCGGGACCGACCTGGGCTGGGAGCAGTAGGGCTGTGGTGATGGCCAAGACGGCGGTCACAGCCTTGACCGGCCCCTTCGCGATATACTCCGGTTCGATGCGCGGCTACCTTTCGATGCGCGGCTACCTTGGGTCACGGACGGTCTTTGGGTCACGGACGGTCTTCGCCGGGATCGTCCCCTCGCGCTCAGCGATCATCGGGGTTTTATGTCCCGAGGTTTTATGTCCCGAGGTGGAGCGATGAGCCGAAAACATGCGCTGGTGACCGGGGGTGCCGGCTTTATCGGCAGCCATCTCGTCGATAGCCTTTTGGAAGACGGCTGGCGGGTCACCGCGCTCGACAACTTCGACCCCTCCTATGACCCCGCGATCAAGGAGCGCAACGTCAGGGGTCACCTCGAGCACCCGAACTACCGCCTCGAGCGTGAAGATATCCTCGACCTGGAGGCCCTCAAGCAAAGGCTTCCCGGAGGCTATGATGTCATCGTGCATCTCGCGGCCAAGGCCGGCGTGCGCCCCAGCATCATGGACCCTATCGGCTACCAGGAGGTCAACGTCCGCGGCACCCAGAACCTGCTCGAGCTCGCCCGTGAATGGGGCGCCGAACAGTTCGTCTTCGCCTCGTCGAGCAGCGTCTACGGCGTCAATCCTAAGGTCCCCTGGCGCGAGGAGGACTGCGTCCTGGCGCCGATCAGTCCCTACGCCAGCACCAAGGTGAGCGGTGAACTCCTGGGTCACGTCTACAGCCACCTCTACGGTATCCGCTTCGTGGCCTTGCGCTTTTTCACGGTTTACGGCCCGCGGCAGCGCCCCGACTTAGCCATTCACAAGTTCGCGCGGCTGATGCTCGAGGACGAGGCGCTGCCCTACTTCGGTGACGGCAGCAGCCGCCGCGACTACACCTATGTCGCCGACATCGTCTCGGGCGTGCGGGCGGCTATGGACTACCGCAAAAGCCTTTATGAGGTCGTAAACCTCGGCAACAACCGCACCGTCAGCCTGGGCGAGCTGGTCGAGGGTTTGGAAAAGGTTCTGGGCAAGGAGGCAAAGCTCGACCTTCAGCCCATGCAGCCGGGCGACGTACCGCAGACCTGGGCGTCGGTCGACAAGGCCAAGTGTCTTTTCGGTTACCAGCCGAAGACTAGGCTGGAGGACGGTTTGCAGCGCTTCTCACGGTGGCTGCTACAATCACGGTTGCAATCACAGTTGCAATCACAGTGGCCCCTCGAAGACGCCCGGCTCCCGAAAGAATCCCTATGAAACAAACCTGGATGAAAGACACCCGGATGAAAGAACCTCGAATGAAAGAACCCGGCATCCTCCACAAGATCTTCGCACTCCTCTCTCCCAAGGAACGCCGGCACGTCGTCTTGCTCATGTTCCCGGTGGTCGTCATGGCCTTTGTGCAGGTGCTCGGCATCGCCTCGATCACGCCCCTGCTGGCCCTCCTCGCAAATCCCGACGTTATCCACAGCAACCGTTGGCTCAACTGGCTCTACACCAGCCTGAACTTCTCGAGCACCAACAGCTTTCTTATCTTTCTCGGGGTGGTTGCCCTGGTGGCCATCGCCTTCAGCAACGGCTTCACCGCCCTCACCATGTGGGCGCTCGACCGCTTTACCTGGCGGCAAAACCACACCATCTCCAAACGGCTGCTCGACGACTACCTGCACCGGCCCTATGTCTTCTATCTGAGCCGCAACACCGCCAACCTCAGCAAGAACATCCTGGCGGAGGTCAACCAGGTGGTCACCAACATCCTCGTGCCCGGCATGCAGCTCATCGCCAAAGCGGCGGTGACGGTCTTCATCCTGGCCCTCCTCGTCTACGTCGACCCGCTGCTGGCCGTAGCGGCCGCCTTGGTTCTCGGCGGTGCCTACCTAGTCATCTATACAACGGTGCGAAAAAAGCTCGGACGGATCGGCAAGGAGCGGGTAGAGGCGGGCAGACAGCTCTTCCAGATCGCCGGCGAAGCCTTTGGCGGCATCAAGGACGTGAAGATCCTGGGCAAGGAACAGGATTTTATCAAGCAGTTTTCGGCCCCTTCCCTGCTCTATTCCAACCACATGGCCACAAAACACATCATCGGCATCCTGCCCAAGTACGCGCTCGAGACCGTCGCCTTTGGCGGCATCTTGCTGATCATCCTCTACCTGCTGGTCTTGGAGCGTGACATCAGCCAGGTATTGCCCCTGCTGGGCCTCTACGCGGTCGCCATCTACCGGCTCATGCCCGCCCTGCAGCAGATCTTTCAGTCCGTCACCAAGATCAGGTTCCACTTGGCGGCGCTCGACGTGCTCTACAAGGACGTTCATTACCAGCCGGGCGAAGCACCCATGAGGCATATCGACCGCGACAACATCAAGCCCCTGCCCTTCAGGCGCAAGCTCGAGCTGCGCGACATCACCTTCCGCTACCCCGGCGCCAAAGCGCCCGTCTTCGAAGACTTCAACCTTACTATCGACGCCAACTCCTCGGTCGCCTTTGTGGGGGCGACGGGCTCGGGCAAGACCACCACGGTCGACATCATCCTGGGCCTGATCCGGCCGGAGCGCGGCCGGCTGCTCGTCGACGACGCCGAGATCGGTGACGGCAACCTCGCCAACTGGCAGAAAAACCTGGGCTACGTTCCCCAGCACATCTACCT
>JALZLY010000210.1 GCA_030858465.1 Deinococcota bacterium | reverse complement strand
TGACGGGGGCGGACCCGGCGAGCGCCCGGCTCGAGCGCAGCAGCATGATGAGACCGAACAGCACCAGGGCGGCGGCGATGAAGGCCGGCACGAGCCCAGGAACCGTATACGGGTTGACGCCGAGATGCTCGAAGCGCGGCATGCGCCAGGCCTCTGCCATCACGCCGAGGCCAAAGGCGACGAGCACCAGTGAGATGTACATGTCCACTCTAGCCATCGCTGGTGCTCGCCTCGCTCACGTAATCTTGCGCCTAGGGCCGCTCGATACCCACGGTATCGGGTGAGATGGGCGCTTGACCGCTATCGAAAAGCGTCCAGGCTTGGCTCCTGACTCTGGTCATGCCCCTTTCCTGCGCTTCCTCGCCGTAGTAAGGCGTGAACAGCGCGCCCCTCTCCAGGGCGTAATCCCTGAGCGCCTCGGACTGGCTGATCCGCTCCTCCCAGATCCTTTCCACCGTCTCCACGACCTCGTCCGGCACGCCCCGGGGAACCCAGATGCCGAAGTAGTTGGTGGCGATTTCCAAGTCGGGGATCCAGTCGGTGATCGGCGGGATTTGCCCGTCATACCCTTCGATCTCGAGGGGCTCGGTGCTGACGACGGCCAGGGGACGGATCCTGCCGCCACGGATCATTTCCGCCTGTTCGACGGCGAGCTGGGTGGTGACCTCGGTCTCGCCGGACACGGTGGCGATCACCGCAGGGTTGCCGCCATCATAGGTGACGTGGCGGTATTCGACTCCCGTCGCCTGACTGATCGCCTCCATGGCGTTGTGCCCGGCGGAGGACAGCCCGGCGGTCGCGACCGAAATCTGATCGGGCCTTTCCCTCATGGCCTCGAGCAGGCCTCCGAAATCCTGGTACGGGGTATTGGCGTTGACCCCGACGACCTCGACGTTGGCGACCGTCAGGAAGATGTGCCAGTCCTCCAAGCTGGTGTCGAGCATGTCGAGCACCGCATAGGTGCCGAGGTCGCCGG
Organism: Deinococcota bacterium; assembly: GCA_030858465.1. Lineage (NCBI taxonomy): Bacteria > Thermotogati > Deinococcota > Deinococcota bacterium. The sequence continues at coordinate 3,979 of JALZLY010000210.1, read as the reverse complement.
CCGCGCCTGCCGCCCAGGTATAGCCGTCGCGGGCGGCGCCAAGCGCGTTGGTCGTGCCGATCGAGCCCGAGGCTCCCGGCTGGTTGACGACCACCACGCTTTGCCCGAGAGCCGCCTCGAGGTCGGCAGCCAAGATGCGCGTCATCTGGTCGGTCGAACCGCCGGCGGCCCACGGCACGATGATGGTGATGGGCCTGTCCGGTTGCCAGGAATAGTCTTGAGAGTCTTGAGCCGCCGTGTCTTGAGCTGCCGCCATGAGCAGCAGGCTCGCCAGGATGACCGTCGCTAGGGTTGGGATTCGCTTCATGTCTCACCTCCAGGAAATGGGTCGTGTAAGGAGTGGGGGGACGCTCGAAGAAGATATGCCCTCCTCTCAGCCGGACGGTGTTGCGGTTACGTTCACTACACCTCGGCAACAGGGACAAGATCCCTTTTCGCTGGCCCTGCCTCTTGCTCGGCCCTGTCAGCCTGTTGGTTTAAGATCACGGAAGACATGGGCGCACAAGTTGCGGTCTGTCCGACATTCTCAATCATAACGCAAATTCATCCCTCGTCAACGCGGCCGGATCCCGGCGCCTTCAGGAGGATGATTTCTCACCGCGAAGATCCTTGCTGAGATGACGGACGCTGCCGCCGACGACCGTCGCTTTGACCTTTAGACCCTGCTCGTCCCACTCGAGAAGCGTGAAGGTCTTGTGGCTAAAAACCTCGAGCGACAGTGGCGTGGCCAGGCGTAAGAGGAGACTGGGGTGGTGCGAGGCCATGTCCAGCGCCACCGCTTGGTCAAGACCCGCAAACATGGCTACATTATGGATGGCCTCAGGTAGTTGAAGGGCCGAACCGGCCAGATAATCCGTACCGGCAAGGCGCACGCTACCCTCGGATGTGAGCTCGATGTCCGCGCCGGCAAATACGTAGCGTCCTGCCGGCAGACCCGCGACAGCAGCTGCGTCCGAGATGAGCAGGCACCGCTCTGCTCCCTTGGCGCGCACCATGGCCTTGACGACCGAAGGTGGGAGGTGATGGCCATCGACGATGAGGCTGGCCCACAGCCCGTCTTCGGCAAGTTGCTCCCAAAGGTAATTGGGGTGGCGCCTGAGCAGGGCGTGGGTGGCGTTGCCCAGGTGCGTGGAAAGCATGGCCCCTGCCGTCACCGCATTCTTTATGTCCTCAGCACCGGCGTCGGTGTGGCCGATGGCAATAAGGACGCCCTCCGCGCGCAGGGCGCGGATGAAGGGCGGCGCGCCCGGAAGCTCCGGCGCCAGGGTCATCAGGCGAATCATGCCGCCTGCCGCTTCCTGCCACGCGGCGAATTCCCTTTGCGAGGGCGGCCGGACGTGGACGCGCGGGTGGGCGCCGCGGGGTCCGTCCTCCGCGGCGATGTAAGGACCTTCCAGATGGATGCCGGGAAGGCTCCCTGCCAGCACAGGGTCTTTCGCCAGCGCGCATATGAGCTCGAGGCTCTGCCGTGTACTCGCGAAGCTGCCCGTGACGATGGTGGGGAAGAAGTAGGCTACCCCCTGCTCCCAGAGGGCCCGCGCGACCCTTCTTAGGCTGCCTGGGCTCAGGCTTGGCGGTGACGAAAAATCAGTGCCGAACTGCCCGTTGACCTGGAGGTCGACAAAAGCGGGCGCGAAGAGAAGTGAGGTCGAGGCGTCTTCTTCCCCGCGGCGCACGACATCGACCTCATCATCTCTGAAGCTGACGGTTACTGCTTCACCCGTGCGGTAATCGCGGCAGCTGAGGTTTAGGGACATGGCCGTTCCGGTCATGGTGTCGTTAAGGTCACAGGCTTCTTCGTCTGGGCCGCCCGGTAGATGGCTTCGACCAGCGCGACCGACCGTAGCCCCTCGCGGCCATCGACCAGGGGGGCCGCGTCCGTTTCGATGGCTTGAAGGAAGTCATGTATCTGCCGGCGGTGATTGTCAAAGGACATCGCCATGGGGTCGGCGAAGGTGCCGGACGCCTGGCCTGAATAGCGCCGGAGCACCTCGGCCTGCTCACCGTCTGTGAGGTCGGCGAGCTGCCACAGGTCGACGCCGTCATCCTTCATGCGCACGGTTCCCGCCGTGCCGTGAAGCTCGAGCACTTTGGGCTGGCCTGGATAGAGCGAGGTGGCGGCGCTGATGCTGCCAAGGGCGCCGCTTTCAAAGCGTAGGACGGCCACGAGGGTGTCCTCGACCTCGAGCCGCTCGTGGTTGAGGGTGGCCGTGTAGGCGAAGACCTCCGCCACCGGGCCCAGCAACCAGAGCAGCAGGTCGAGTTGGTGAATCGCCTGGTTCATCAGGGCCCCGCCGCCGTCCAAGGCCCAGGTGCCCCGCCACGCGGCCGAGTCGTAGTAGGCCTGCGAGCGATACCACTTCACGTAGGCGTCCCCCTGCAGCATACGGCCAAGCCTTCCCTCCTCGACCGATCTCTTGAGGTGCTGGTGGGCGTCCGAGAAGCGGCTCATGAAGATGGTCGCCAGCTTCACACCGGCCGCGTCGGCCGCCCTTACGATGGCCTGCGCCCTCTCGACCGTGACCTCGAGCGGTTTTTCGATGATAATGTGGCGGCCCGCCCTGGCGGCCGCCAGCGCCGGCTCGAGGTGGGCTCCGCTCGGCGTCGTGACGCAGACGACCTCGACTTCCGGGTCCAAGAGCATGCTGGCCACGTTGGGATACGCTTTGACCTGGTGCTGCTTGACCTGCTGGTGCTGGCGCGCCGCCGCCTCGGCCTTCTCGGGCGAATGACTCGTCACACCCATCAGCCGCGCATTGGGCAGTTTATCGATGGCGTCCAGATGCGCCTTGGCGATACTGCCGAGTCCGACCACCCCGAAACCAAAGGTGCGCACCTCAAGAGCTCCGTACCGGCAAGGACTCACTCAGCCAGCGGTCCCGGCCTTCTTCGACAAAGGCGTCGTCGCTTAACTGCGGGTAGTCGCTGTAGACGCGGTCGATCTCCTGCGCCTGGCCCGGCGACAGCGTCTCTTCAGGATCGAGGCACCACCTTCCCACCAGCAGGCCTTGGCGTCGCAGCACCTCGTGGATGCCGGGGATGCAGCCACGAAATCCGTTGGCGGCGTCAAAAATCGCGGCGTTCGCGTCCGTCCACGCTACGTTGCGCGCGAGCCACTCCAGGTCTAAAGCCCCGCCTTGTCGGCGGAGCCGCTTGACCTCCTCGAGCAGTTCCACCGCGCGCCTCGTCCACACCGCCCACTGGCCGAGCAGACCGCCCACAATGTGTTTCTCGACGATTCGGCCATCGATCCGGAAGCGGTAGGGGGTGAGCAAGTCGGCGATGATGGTATCGTCGTTGCCGGTGTAGAGGGCGATGGCGTCACGGCGGTCCGAAGCGCACACCGCCCGGACCACGTCGAGCGTCCCATACCGGTCAAATGGCGCGATCTTGATGGCCGTCACGCCGTCGATGTCGCTAAACGCCCGCCAGAACGCGTAGCTCAAGACCCGCCCGCCGACCGTAGGCTGCAGATAGAAACCAAAGACGGGTATGACCTGGACGATCGCTCGAGCCCGCTCGAGCAGCGCCTCTTCAGGCGAGTCCCCCAAACCAGCCATGCTCAGGAGGCCCAAGTCGTACCCTAGCGAAGTGGCGAGTTCCGCTTCGGCCAGCGCTTGTTCGGTAGGCCCGCAAAGGCCCGCCACCTTGAGGATGGGGCGCCCTGAGGCCACCTCCGCGACCGTCTCGGCAGCGAGCGCCAGGACCGGCTCGAGGAGGGCGACCTTCGGGTCGCGAATGGCGAACTGCGTGGTGTGAACGCCGACGGCTATGCCGCCGGCCCCCGCCTCGAGGTAGTAACGGGTGAGTGCCCGCTGGCGCCGCTCGTCGAGCCGCCGCCGCTCGTCCAGGGCCAGAGGGTGAGCTGGAATGACGGTGCCGTCAAAGAGCAGGGTCTGCTGCGCGGCTGTGAGCGCCGGTGCTTTCATGGGCTAGAACTTCCCTTCCCGCTCCTGAAAGTGCGTGGGTTTGCCGAGAG
>JALZLY010000209.1 GCA_030858465.1 Deinococcota bacterium | reverse complement strand
GGTTGAACAGCATTTGCCGTAGGCAACTCGAGGTCGTCCCCTTCAGGCTCGGCATTCTGTCCGGCTCTCTTTTCTATAGCTTCCACTTCCTGAACGAATTTGTCTGTAGTGATGTCCCTGCCCTCATCAACCACAGGCGCACCTTCTTCAGGCGCGGTCTCCTCCTTTTCAAATTCACTCTTCATCGGATAGAGCACGCCAACACCATAGCGAACAATGGGCGGGTCGCGCTGCAAAATTTCTTCCCCGTTCTCTTGCCGCCAAGGACCATAAAACGCTTCGTTGGAAGAGAAGCTGACATGGCCCGCGCAGCTTATCGCTCGTCCTTGTGGTGACGGCCCCACCAGCTCCTCACATAAGGCGTCCACAATGAGCGATCTGTTGGCAATATGGTTCATGATTTGCCCCCGATTAAGGCGCGCTGAAGCGTGGCGGTGACCTCAGCCCTTGCTGATTCATTAGTGATAATCGTCAGGCGATGCAAAGATCGCGTCACCGCCACATAGAAAAGTTGACTCGCCTCCTCACCTGCGACTTGCTCGATATCCGTCACAATAACGGCAGGGGCTTCAAGACCTTTGAAGGCGTGAATGGAACAGTAGCCCACATGCCCATCCAAATCGAGGCGAAACGGCGTCAGCCGGTCGCTCCAAGGCGGCCGAGTGATAGCCGTGCAAACACCCTTAAGCTTTGGCGACAAAACTACGATGTCGCTGCCGCTAAAACCGTCGTCGTATAGCGCATTGAGTGAGGCGATGAGCAATCGTTGCTGGTCGCCTGGGTCTTGGTAATAGACCAAGGTTGCCTCGACCCCGTTGTCAGGCCGTAAAATCCTACTGTAGTTGGGATTCATTTGTCCGAGCCACCGCGCGGTTGCAGCGATGCGTGGTGTGTTCCGGCAGTTGATGCGCAGCGAGTAAATGGGGGCGTACCCGCCCCTTGTCTTCAGAAACATTTCTAAAGGTAGGTGCGAACCCCCATAAATCTTTTGCTTTTCGAAATCGCCAAACATCCGCCACCTGCCTGCGGCCAGTCCGCCCTTCAAGCTCAGGTCGAGGAAGTCCAGATAGTTCTCTCGCAGAACGTCCTGAATCTCGTCCACGATGAGTTCGTCGAAGAGTTCACCATCGCTCATCTCGAGTAGGCGTTCCGACGCGGCGGCAGGCAGTTGCTCTTCCCAGAAAGACACATTGCCATTTTCAGGAGATAAACCCGTGAGGCTTATCATGTAGCTGTGCAGCGTTCCAGCCCTCACGCCAGGCAAAGTCTCGGCTTGGCTCTTGAACACTTGCCCCAAAAAGCGATTGAAACAAAGGAAAAGAACGCGCCTTCCTGCCGCCGATGCACGCCGCGCAGCTTCCAACGCCAGCAGAGTTTTTCCTGTTCCAGCAGGGGCAGTGAAAACGACACGTTCATTGTCATTCATCGCATCTAGAGCTATAAGCTGCTCTTCGGTATAGCGCTTGAGCTCTTCATTCAACCTGTGCTTGCGCGACTTGGGGCTCTCAAAAATTTCAAACTGTGGGCGCAAGATGTGACAGATAGCTTCGCACTGCTTAGCTGACGGCTCAGACGAGTTGGCGCTGAACCAGGAGGCTGCTCGGCAATTCGCCAAGAATTTACGTGCGTTATTCAGGGCTCCTTCTACAAGCTTGCCCATCCCTTGAGCCTGCATCGCACGTCTATCAATCACCTGCCAGGAATGCCATTCGACAGATGCCTCATGAAAATCAATCAGCGGAAAACAGGCCGCCGACCAGAAAACGATATTGCGCAGGCTTGGTTCACGTGTCGTGACCTGCTCGCGAACTGAGTGCATCGCATTGGCGGCCTGTTTAAACGGTCCGCGAGCATCAGGTGAAGAGTTACCGTAGTACCAAAGCCCATGCTCGCGCCTGAGCTGCGTGGTGCCCTTGACCTCCAAACATAGCACGCCCTTATTGGGCACAATAATAACGAAGTCAATCTCACCAAACACCTGCTTGACATGCTGCGCGGTGTCGAGCGAATGAAGAACGGTCCAGCCGTAAGTATCGGGATCATGCTGTAAGCGACGGAAAACTTCCTCTTCTCCTCGGCTCGAGGTGCCGGGATGCACAACCGGAGGAATCATCTGTGCCATAGGTCCCCCTCCGGGTCAAAGACATGACCGATTTGCGACAAGGGAATCTCCAAGATGCCCTCTCCCCTCCCTTTGATGCGAAACGCGGCCATGCCACTCCCTTGCAATTCGGGCAGCTCGAAGGACATGTGCCCAAGCTGCTCGAGCCGCCCGAGATCGGCTTGTTTAACCTTCTCGAGCAGCAATTTACGAATGCGTTGTCCTGCCATTTGGTGGGCTCTGCCAATCGCCTTGGCATTCTGCCAGTAATCTTGGGCCTTTTCATCGAGCTCTACAAAGCTCATAATCGCGTTGAAGTCCTCGAGATGACGTGAGCGGATGGTTTTTGCGGATATCCAGTTGCGGACATTAACCTCATTGGCGTTTTTGGCTCCCAGGTGCAGCAGCGTGCGAACGGAGTAAGCCATCCCCTTACTCATGACAGCCCTACGCAACAACCCTTTCCAGTGCGTCTGGATTTGCCTCGCGGATACCGCACGCTGGCCCAGAATCTGGTCTGCCAAAGGAACGATGTAATCACCGCCGCCGGAGGTGCGCAAAATCAGAAACATCTCGACCTCGAGCTTGGAGACCTGAACGCGGCGCACCGCTTCCTCAGCCGCACCGCCTTGCACATCAACAATTAGTGCACTGCTGGACTCTGAGCTGTCGAGAAATACCGCTTGGTCACCCTCGAGCAGAAATAAGTACCCCTCCACAAGTTCCTGCTCCCCGCCCATCTGAACTAGACGAGCCGCCTTTGCCGAGAGGTCACTCCAATCAATCATCGGCAGCATCTCCAGCGCATCGACAACTTCGGTCTCCGGGGCAGCTTCATATCTACTTGCCGCAACATCTGATGGTCGGCGAACTCTTGCTCCCTTGCCGGTAAAGACTGGCCTGGGCTCCCAACTGTCACCCAAAAAACCGTACCTCACGATCTGAAAGCTTGGCGCTCGAGGTGAGGTAAATACATAGTCATGGTCGCGAAACCAGCGCATCGGTCCGATTACGATTATCTGGTCAAAAAGCTGACCGGTCCGAAGTTGGGGTACCGTCACGACGACAAGGTGACACAAATCGGCAGTTGCAGCTAAGTTCCGCTCGACCTGTAGCACCAGGCGGGGCTCTTTAAGAAGCAATGCGCTCCTTTTCCTCTTGTCGTACAGGTCCAGTGTTCTTACGCGGTCTAAAAGAGGGTTTTGTTCCAGCAAGGTCAATACTTCGGCGTCTCCAAGCAATCGATGGGCACTCTCGGCATAACGCGGATATATCTGTTCGCAATGCTTCAACTTATGGCGCAGTTCCTTGAACAGTTCTGCGTGGTGAGCACCCAGGTGGTTGAACGGCAGTGGGGCCGCACAGCGCTCGAACCGGTAACGCCTTAGAGGAGACAGGTAATTCCGCCAGTAATCCTCTTTGGCTAGTTCACCCAGGCCCCGCTCGAATTTTCGTAGCAACAGGGCAAACCTCTTTAGAGTATCATGGGTAACAAGGCGCTGTTCTACGCTGGCCTTTTCCGCATAACGGTAGAGGACAGAAGCCGTCGCCAAGTCAACTGCGGTCACTCCCTGAGCTCCTCGTAAGCAAGAACATCCACTTGCGAGGGCAAAAAAGAAAAATCCGGCAGGGCGCCATCAATATCAATACAGTTGTTGCGGTATTCTCTGTTAAGCGCCGCGACCGCTTCTTCAAAGCCGCTCTCGGTTCTATCGAGCACGACCAACCAGCTCGAGCCACGCCAGTAATCGCGCCACCTCAGAAATCCGGCTGCCCCATCGAAGAGAGTTACAAAAGGTTTATCGTCAGACTTGGTCACGGAAATCTGTTTGACTCTATCGCTTATAAGGCTTGTCTTATAGCCTCCTCCGTCACTAAGCAGTTCCCTAACGCGCAAGATATCTTGCAACCTACCTTGAGAGAAAGGCTTTTCTTCTTTTCGAACAGCAAATGACGTCTGCTCGAGCTCATAACAAAGCACCTTTTTGTTACCGACAAGAACACATTCTAAGCGTGAAGCTGTGCAGTAGTCAAAAATATCCATGCCATTCAAAGAGATACCCAGTAGCGTATCTTCACCGAGGATAGGGCGACCTTTTTGATTCTTGGGAAGCTTGGTTATCTCTTTTGTTGAAGGTTGAACTCGCATAGACATATGCAAAGGCAGCCAATCAATACAATGGTCATTATTTTTCCGTACTCCAATCACAGGAGAATAGGCTGTCTCCTGATAGCCGACGAAGATGCCATCTCTTATCTTGTCGTCTTTGACATCTCTGTAGGTCACTGCTGCACCGGGCGGTAAATTGCGGAGCATTGCAAAGTGATCATCGGGTCCAACCTTTTCTACAGCGACAGAGGCCCGCCTTATAATGAGGCCGGTCGCAATAAAAGCCGCAGCATATGCTCGTGTCGGCACTACCAAGGCAACGATGAGCCGCCTTTCCTGACTATTGTGTCTAGCAACGACAGCTCCCAACTTGCTATAGGCGTTACACCACCATGGAATATCATTCCAATCGCCCTGATAAACGCACCAGCTATCGAGCACTATCTCCCCTAAACCAAGGATAATTCGGTATCATTTAAAGACCTCCACGACAAATTTCTGCAAGACGTCAAACAAGAATAGCTTATAATATTTCTAATTCTGCATTTTATCAACCCAATCAAGCTGCGTAAAGTACACATTGACTCTGTGGCTGCTAAATCTGTCGCCGCCTTGCCCGAGACGCCATGAAAGTATCAACAAAATCAACAAGCGTTGGCGTCACAAATCTGTGCTGGCCTGCTAAAATAGGGTCTATGACCGCCAGAGACTTGAGCGCTGTGCTTAAACAGTTACCTCCAGAACTTCAGCGGGAAGTTTACGACTTTGCCGCCTTCTTGCTCGAGGCCAGAACCAAACGCAAGAAGTCTCACCTCAACCTGGATTGGGCCGGGGAACTCAAGGAGTTTCGTAACCGGCACACTTCACTGGAGTTGCAAAAGAAGGTGCTGGACTGGTGGGGAGATTGAGTGTTCCTGGGGGAACTATATGGGCTCGATTTCGACGACGCCTATGAGTACGTTGCTGCCATAGGGCACTCATTGACGCTGGTAAGCTTCGATGCCGATTTCGATCACACCGAACTGGGCCGGAAGAGCCCCGCTCAGTGCATGAACCTCTAGAGGAAACAGCCTCCGCCTTTCAAGCTCGGCTCTTGGAGCGCAGCTTACTCACCGGAGATGACGTCGAGGTTAGACTGCGGCGAAATATCACCCTGAAAGGAGCACATCATGGCAGTGCGCACAGCCAACGCGGAATGGAACGGCTCGCTCAAAGAGGGCAAGGGCAAGATGAAGCTGCAGAGCGGCGCCTACGAGGGCGCCTACTCCTACGCCTCGAGGTTCGAGACCGGCGCGGGCACCAACCCCGAGGAGCTGATCGGCGCGGCCCACGCGGGCTGCTTCTCAATGAAGCTTTCGGGCAACCTCGGCCAGGCCGGTTATACCCCCGACTTCGTCAAGACCGAGGCCAGGGTCCACCTCGAGAACGGCGCCATCACCACCATCGAACTCCGCACCGAGGCCAAGGTGCCCGGCATCGACGAGAGCACCTTCAAGGAGGAAGCCGAGAAGGCCAAGAGCGGTTGTCCGGTCTCGAAGTCGCTCTCGACGAACATAGACATCAAGCTCGAGGCCACGCTCGTCAGTTAAGCCCATCAAGGCAGAACAGCCCGCCCCCGGTGCGCCCGGGGGCTTTTGGTTGCCTGTAGCGATTGTATTAAGGGTTGAGCGAGCTGCAAAATCCCCCCTGCCCCCCTTTCAAAGGGGGGTGCCGAAGGCGGGGGGATAAAGGCGGGGGGATAAAGGCGCTGAGATGCGACTTCACTTAGTGTCTCTGAAAACCGCTGTAGGACCTGGCGGCGTTCAGCCTTGGTTGCGGGTTTTCACGTCGCCGGCCAGGGCCCTCTGCTAAGCTCGAGCCGTGACGAACACGCGCACCGGCCTTATCGGCCTGATCCTGTTGCTGGTGGTAGCTTGCGCTCCAGCGGCTCAGCCGGCGCCAGAACCGTCCGCGACCTTGGACCGGCTCCTGAGCCTGGTCAACGGGGCGCGCGCGGCCGGCCGGGACTGCGGCGGGAGCCGTTTGGCGCCGACCCACCCGCTCAGGCTCGAGCCCCGGCTCGGCCGGGCCGCCGAGCGGCACAGCCGCGATATGCACGCGCGCGCCCTGGGCAGCCCCCGGGGCTCGGACGGCCGCAGCGTGAGGGAGCGGGTGACGCGCGAGGGCTACCGCTGGGCGCGAGTCGGCGAGAACTACGCCTGGAGCCGGGGCTTTGATATGACGCCTGCCAAGGTGATGCGCTTTTGGCTGTCGAGCCCTGAGCACTGCCGCAACCTGATGAGCCCGAACTACACCGAGATCGGCCTCGCCAAGGTCGGCGGCTACTGGACTCAGGTCTTTGCCCGGCCCGCACCCTAGGCGACGGCTAGCCTCTCCTCTACGAGCCGGCCGTAGTGCGCGGCTAGGGCGGCGCTGACGCGGTTTACCTCAAAGCGTGCCGCCGAGGCCCTGGCGCCGCGTCTGAGCGCGTCTAAGCGCTCAGGCTCGAGCGCCGCCAAGACCGTCCCGGCCAGGCTGGCCGGGTCCGCCGCGCCACACAGACCGTTCACGCCCGGCTCGACGAGGTCCGCGGCCGCCGGCGAGGCCGCTACGGCGAGGGGGGTGCCGGCCGCCAGGCTCTCCAAAAAGGTCATCGGCAGGACCTCGCTGGTCGAGGCGGTCACGAACAGGTCGGCCGCGCCCAGGTAGTGCGGCACCTCCTCGTAGCCGACCGCGCCCGCAAAGAGGACGGGCAAGCCTTTGGCCTGAGCCTCGAGGGCGGCCCGGCTGGGGCCGTCGCCGACCAGGAGCAGGCGGCAGTCGGAGCGCGCCGCCTGGACCTGTCCGAAGGCCGCCAGAAGCGCGGGCAGATTCTTCTCGGGAGCGAGGCGGCCGAGGTAGACCAAGAGGGGCGCACCGGCGGGGACGCCGTGGGCCCGGCGCACCCGACCGGCCTCGAGAGCTCCAAAGGCCGCCAGATCCACGGGGTTGGGGATCACGCTCACCGCGCCGTGGTAGCCGTAGCCGCGTAGCGTCTCGACCATCGCCCGGCCCGGCGCCAGGACCAGGTCGGCGCGCTGCGCGAACAGCCTGACGTGGCCCTTGATGGCCCAGCGCGTGAGCCCGGCCGGGGTCGGCGCGTAGTGGACGTAGGAGTGGTACTGGGTGTGCGCGGTGAAGACCAGCGGCCGGTGCAGCCGCCGCGCCCAGAGCAGCGCGGTGCGTCCCGCCACGAAGGGATGCATGGCGTGGATGATATCCAAGTCGCCGAGCGGCAGGCGCGCGCTCATTTGGGGAGGCAGCGGCAGCAGCACCGGGTAGTCCCTGGGCGCGCCGAACAGGGTGCTCGGCAGGCGGTAGACGCCCGGCTCCGGCTCGGCCTCGGGATGGCCGGGTACGAACACCCGCACCTCGTGTCCCAAACCGCGCAGGCCCCGCACCAGGAGCGCCGTCGAGGTCGCCACGCCGTTGCGCGACGGCCGGTAGGTTGCCGAAACGATGCCAATCTTCATGACGCTTCTCTTAGGAGAGTCTAGCCTATCGGCCGGCCTGCCGTGAGAAGCAAGCCCCTGGCCGAGGCTGAGACGGCGGGCTAGATGATCTCCCGGAAGCCCACCGCCTCGACCCGCTTTTGCAGCTCGCCCTTGAGCCGCTGCGCCCAGGCGGCCTCGAGCTTAGGGTCCTTGTCGAGGATGGTGACGGCCAGCTCGCGCGCCTTCTCGATGATGTCGCCGTCGCTGGCCAGGTCGCCCAGGACCAGGTCGGGCAGGCCCGACTGCCTGGTGCCGCGCAGCTCGCCGGGGCCACGCAGCTCCAAGTCCTTCTCGGCGATGACGAAGCCGTCGCTGTGCTTTTCGATCACCCCAAGGCGACTCTGCGTCTTCTTGGAGCGGTCGCCGGCGATCAGCACGCAGGTGCTTTCAAACTCGCCCCGGCCGACGCGGCCGCGTAGCTGGTGGAGCTGCGAGAGGCCGAACCTCTCGGCGTTCTCGATGATCATCAAGCTGGCGTTGGGAATGTCGACGCCCACCTCGATCACCGTGGTCGAGACCAGCAGGTCGAAGTCGTGGCGGCGGAAGCGCTCCATCACCTTGTCCTTTTCGGTGCCCGGCATCTTGCCGTGGAGCATCTCGGTGCGGCAGCCCTGGGGCATGATGGCCCGTAAGTCGTCGAACATCCGCGTGGTCGAGACGATGCCGTCCAGGGCCTCGGACTCCTCGATGAGCGGCGTGACCAGGTAGACCTGGCGGCCCTTCCTGATCTCGCCCCAGGCGAAGCGGTAGACCTCGCGGCGCTTGGAGTCGTTGACCAGCTTGGTGGTGATGGGTTTGCGGCCCGGCGGCAGCTCGTCGATGATGCTGAGCTCGAGGTCGCCGTAGTAGGTGAGGGCCAGGCTGCGGGGAATGGGGGTGGCGCTCATCACCAGAACGTCGGGCATGCTGGAGAGCAGCTTGCGGCGCTGGTCGACGCCGAAGCGGTGCTCCTCGTCGATGACGGCTAAGCCCAGGTCGCGAAACTCGACCCCTTCCTGGATGAGCGCGTGGGTGCCGACCACCAGGTCCACTTGCGAATTGTGCGGGTGTTCTGGGGCGCCCGGGTCGGCCGGGGCGCCCCTCAGGCGCTCGCGCACCTCGCGGCGCTCGCGCGGGCTCATCGCCCCCGTCAACAGCTCGATACTGAGGCCGAGCGGATAGAGGTAGGCGAGAAAGTTCAGGTAGTGCTGCCGGGCGAGGATCTCGGTGGGCGCCATCAGGGCGGCCTGATAGCCGTTCTTGACGGCAATGTACATGGCGGCGGCCGCGACCGCCGTCTTGCCCGAGCCGACGTCGCCCTGCAGCAGCCGGGCCATCTGGCGGTCGCCGGCCATGTCGGCAAGGATCTCGCGCAAGGCGCGCCGCTGGGCGCCGGTGAAGGCGAAGGGCAGGCTCGCTTCAAAGGTCGCCAGGTCCTCGTCTTGCACCGTAAAGCGCTTGCCCAGAAGGGTGGTGTCGCGGTTTAGGAGCACGCGCAGCTCGAGAAAGAGAAACTCGTCGAACTTGAGCCGGCGGATGGCCTGGGCCAGGGCCTTCTCGTCGCTGGGAAAGTGGATCTCGCGCAAGGCCGCGTCCAGCGAAACGAGCGCCTGCCGTTCCAGGACGGTCTTTGGTAAATGGTCGGGAAAGGTCGGCACCGCCGCCAGCAGCCTGTGGGCCGCCCGGCGCAGGTAGCTCTGGCTGAGCCCCTGGGTGCTCGGGTAGATGCCCACGATGCGCCCCGCCGACAGCGACTCCTTGTCCTCGTCGATCTCATGGTGGGAGACATTCACCTCGAGCAGGCGCCCGCGCCGCTTGACCTTGCCGGTAATGATCAGGCGCTGGCCGGGAAAGAGCTGCTTCTCGAGCCAGGGCTGGTTGAACCACACCGCGGTCAGCCTGGCGCCCAGCGAGTCCTCCAGAAAGGCCCGCACCACCGTCATGCCGCGCCGGCTCCGCGTCAGCTTGCGGCCGGTGACGAGGCCGCTTACCGTGGCGGCGTCGCCGTCGGTCAGGTTGGAGAAGTAGGGCAAGGCGCGGCGGTCCTCGTAGCGGCGGGGAAAGTGGTAGAGCAGCTCGCGGTAGCTCCTCAGGCCGATCTGGGCGAGCTTCTTGGGCGCCTGCGCGCCCAGATCGACGGCCTTTGCAGTGATCTCACGCTCCAACTCGTCCAAGCTCAGGCCGCCCGGCCGCTCGGCCTCCGGCGCACGCCTCTCGTCGCTGGGCGCGCCGGGCGCAAAGCCCTCGCCCAGACGCGGCTGCTCGAGCAGCGTCAGGGCCTGCTCGAGGCGCTCCTCGCGCGCCCAGGGCTCGAGCGCGCCGTAGCCGCGCATCACCTCGCGCACGTCGGCGAAGGGCCGGCCCACGGTGTCCACCAGCTTCTCGAGGCCGCCGACGACGAGCGCGTCGCGGCAGCCGTCCGAGCGCTCGCGCTCTAAAGGCCGCCTGAGCCGCTGGCGGAGGTCGTCGATGCTTGCCATCCGTCCATTTTACCCCGCCCGGCGCCGGAGACGGGCCCGCAGGTGCGAAACCCTTTACGGCCGGGAGCAAAAGGGCTAAGCTGGTCCTACACGTTTTTGGCAGTGCAACGCCGGACCCCGCGTCCGACCAGCGGCGAGACGACAGGGTGATAACAGGGAGCCACAGCAGGGACCACAGCAGGGACCAGGGCACCGGACGGACAGTCGTGAAGCGTGCAAACGAGGAAAAGCAAAGGGAGGCTCGGTTTCATGAACAGGCTTATCGGACTACTTGCGGCACTCGCGCTCGGCTTCGGCTCGGCTCAGGGCGAGCTCGAGATCTTCTCCTGGTGGGCGGGTGACGAGGGCCCCGCGCTCGAGGCGCTCATCGACCTCTACGAAGAGAGAAACCCCGGCGTCGCCGTCGACAACGCCACCGTGACCGGCGGGGCCGGGGTGGACGCCCGCGCCGTCCTGCGCACCCGCATGCTGGGCGGCGAGCCGCCCGACTCCTTCCAGGTCCACGCCGGACAATCGCTCATCGGCTCCTGGGTGGCGGCGGGGCGGATGGAGGACCTCAGCTTTCTCTACGAGGAGGAGGGCTGGTTCGACGTTCTCTCGCCGGAACTCATCGAGCTGATCAGCACCGACGAGGGCATCTGGACCGTGCCCGTCAACATCCACCGCTCCAACGTGATGTGGTATGTCCCGGCCAACCTGGAGGAATGGGGCGTTGCGGTGCCCGGCACTTGGGACGATTTCCTGGAAATCTGCCCCACCCTGCAGGACCAGGGCGTGACGCCGCTGGTGGTGGCCCAGGCCTGGACGCAGCAGCACCTCTGGGAGTCTGTCGCCCTGGGCGTGCTCGGTCCGGACGACTACAACGCCCTGTGGAGCGGCGAGCTCGCCTTCGACGACCCCCGCGCCAGCGAGGTCTGGGAGGTCTTCGGCCGGGTGATGGCCTGCACCAACGACGACGCCGCCGGCCTCTCCTGGCAGCAAGCTACCGACCGGCTCGTGGAGGGCGAGGC
>JALZLY010000208.1 GCA_030858465.1 Deinococcota bacterium | reverse complement strand
CTCCCGCCCTGTTCGCGCGCTAGCCACTGAACACCCGCCTGCCGAGGATGCGGTACTGGACGAAGGTCACGAACAAGATCACGGTGAAGAGGATAAAAGCCTGCGCGGTGGCCAGGCCGTACTGGTTGCGCGAAAAAAAGGTGTCGAAGATGACCACCCCGGCGGTGTCGGCGCTGCCCAGGAGCTGCGGCGTGCGCATGACGTAGACGGTGGTGAAGACCTGCAAGGCGCCGATAAAGCCGATCAGCGACAGGTAGAAGGTGATGGGCGACAACAGCGGCACGGTGATGCTCCAGAAGCTCTGCACCCGGTTCGCGCCGTCTATTTCGGCGGCCTCGTAGAGCTCCTTGTTGATGCCGCCTAGCCCGGCCAGAAAGAGAATGATGGTGAAGCCGGTGTAGTTCCAGATGCCGAAGAGGATGATGACCACCAGGCCGACGCTCGGCCCGGCCCAGACGCCTCCTAGCTCGAGCCCGAAGAAGACCTGCAAGGAGGGGCGCGGGTCCTGGAGCCAGCGCTGCGGCTCGAGCCCCAGCGTGGTGAAGACCGTGTTCATGAAGCCCGTCTCGCGCGGGCTGAAGAGCCGCCCGAAGACGACCGCCGCCGCCGCGACCGGAACCACGTAGGGCACGAAGAACATCATGCGAAAGAACTCCTGCCCCTTCAGGCCCTGAAAGAGCACTGCGGCGATGACCAGCCCGAGCGCGATCTGGACCGGGATGGCGCCGACGGCGTAGTAGAGGGTGACGACGAGCGAGCCCAAAAAGCGCGCGTCGCCGCTCACGGTCATGCGTTCCCAGCCGCTGCCGACGGCGAACAGGGCGCCGGCGCTCAGCAGCAGGGCGGGAAGCGTCCTGAGCAGTCTCTCGCCGGCGCCTGCAAGCGGCGGGGCCTTGAAGCGCTCTGCGCCTAGCCAGTAGGCGACCAGCAAGAGGGCCAGGCCGCCGGCCAGGAGGCCGGCCCCGGACCAGTCGCCGAGGGTGCGCGTGAAGTTTTCCAGACCCACGAACGGCCCCTGGCGCACGCGCCAGCGGTGGGTGCTCATATAGGCCGCGTAGAGAATCGGGAAGAGCCCAAAAATGGCGATCAGGAGCGTGGCCGGCAGGATAAAGAGGTAGCCCGTGAGCTGTTCTTGCAGCTTCATGCGGTTGACGCGCCCTGGACGCGCCAGCGCTGGGGTTTTGGAAGAATGAACCGCCATAGGGTGAACCTGGCTCAGCCTAGCACGAGGCGGCTGAGGCACGTTAGCTGCCAGGCGCACGATACCGGCGTCTCGTCAGCCGAGCATCAGCTCACCGCTACGCTGGGCGGCTACGCGGCAGCGAAGGAGCAGCCGAAACGTCGAAGATGAGCTGAAGAGGCCGCCAAAAGCCCAGCATCCCGCGCGCGGACAAGTCGTAGCTGCTTCTTCTGTTGCTCAGGTCCACATGCTCAGGTCCAGGTGCTCAGGCCTGGATGCTCAGGCCAACTTGTCGGCGTCCACGAAGCTGACCAGCCGCTGGGCCAGCATCATGTCGCCCTGGACCTTGAGCCTGCCGCTCATAAAGGCGGCCATGCCGTTCAGCTCGCCCTTCATGAGTAAGACGAAGTCCTCGTCGCTCATGGCGACGGTGACGTCGGGGTTCTCGGCGCGGCCCTCGAAGACCTGCATCTCGCCACCCTCGATGACGCTGTACATGGGCTCGGACAGGTCGTACTGGACGGTCGCGTGGGTGCTGCCGGCCACGTCCGAGCGGAAGGCCTGGGGAAGCTTGTAGACGAACTCCTTGGCGGTGGGCATAAGGATCCTTTCAGGCTGTGGCCTGGACGCCACCAATAACCTGGCTCGAGTTTATACCGAGTCCAAGTTTTTGGCAAATCCGCCGCTGCTCTCTTCGCGTTGAATCCTGCCGGCTTATTTGCTAAACTCGTGAGGCTGTGCCGACGGCGGTACAAGCTACTCATGGAGGTGTGTCATAGCCAAAGAGCTCAAGATCAACGAACAGATTCGGGTCCGTCAGGTGCGGCTTATCGACGCCGAGGGCGTTCAGCAGGGTATCGTCGATACCCGCGACGCCATCAGAAAGGCCAGGGAGGAGGACCTTGACCTGGTTTTAGTCGGTGAGGTCGCGCAGCCGCCCGTCGCGAAGATCATGGATTACGGCAAGTACCGCTTCGAGCTGCAGCAGCAGGAAAAAGAGACGCGCAAGCGCTCGCGCCAGCAGGAGATGAAGGCCATCAAGTTTCGGGTCAAGATCGACAAGCACGACTACGAGACCAAGGTCAACCACGTCAGGCGCTTTCTCGAGGGCGGCCACAAGGTCAAGATCACCATCATGTTTCGCGGGCGCGAACGCACCCACCCAGAACTCGGTCAGGATATTCTGAAGCGCGTCGCCCAAGACGTTTCCGAGCTTGCCGCGGTCGAGAGCTCGCCCAGCATCCTGGGCATGGATATGAACATGGTCCTGGGGCCGACCAAGGACCTGCAGAAGAGGGTGCAGTCCAAGGAGAACGAAGCGGCCCCCCCAGCCTAGCACACCCCAGCCAAGCTACCGGGACCCTGGACCTCCGTGGGTCCCACGCGTATGGCGGCCAGCACCGCCAGAAGGAGAATGTCGTGCCGAAGTTAAAGACCCATAAGGGCACCAAAGCCCGTGTCAAGATCACTGGGCGAGGTAAGGTCAAGGCGATGAAGAGCGGCAAGCGCCACCTCAACTACAAAAAGAGCGGCAAGAGGATTCGCCAGGGCCGAAACGGTCTGATCCTCGCCGAGACCGAAGTCAAGCGCGTCTACCGCTTGCTTCCCTACGGTTAGGGAGACAGACTCATGCCAAGAGCCAAAACCGGCACCGTTCGCCGCGCCAAGCACAAGAAGGTTCTAAAGCGCGCCAAGGGCTTCTGGGGTTCGCGCTCCAAGAGCTTTCGCGTCGCCCAGCAGACGCTCCTCAATGCCGCCGACTATGCTTACCGCGACCGCCGCGACAAGAAGACCGTGTTCCGCCGCCTGTGGATCGCGCGCATCAATGCCGCCGCCCGCCAGGAGGGCCTCTCCTACTCGGCCTTCATGAGCGGCCTGCGCAAGGCCGAGGTGGAGATCAACCGCAAGGTCTTGGCCGACCTCGCGGTGCAGCAGCCCGAGGCCTTCAAAAAGCTCACGGAGCTTGCCAGGGCCGCGTAGCGCAAAAACGCCCAGAGGCGGAAGCCGGGAGAAGCTGTACGCTTCTCCCGGCTTCCGTTCCTGTGGCAGCCCTTGGCGTAGGGCGTGGCTCGTGCCGTCCGCGGTCGAAGGCGAGGTCAGCGTCTGCTGTGAGGCGGCTTGGGCCGCGGCGGGCGGTGACGGCTCAGCGCGCCGCGACCGGCGTGATGGCCTCGGCGTCCTCCTCGCCGGTGCGAATCCGGTAGGCCTTTTCGACCGGCAGGACGAAGACCTTGCCGTCGCCGACCTCGCCGGTGCGGGCCGACTCGAGGATGGTCCCTACCGTGCGCTCGACCCAGGGCTCGGAGACGGCGATGTCCAAGCGCACCTTTTCCAGGAGCTCCATCTTGACGGTCATGCCGCGGTAGGTCTGGACGCGCTCGCGCTCGCCGCCGTGACCCTGGACGGTGGACACGGTGATGCCGTGAACGTCGGCGGCAAACAGCGCCGTAAGGACCTCGTTCAGCCTCTCCTTGCGGATGACCGCCACGATCATCTTCATACCTTGCTACCCGCCGCTGTGGGCGCGTAGGCGCCGGCTGTGACCTGGCCCTCGGGGATGAGCAGGGCGCCCTCGCCGTCGCCGTAGGCCTCCTCGCCGTGCATCGAGGTGTCCATGCCGAAGTCCTCGAGCTTGTCCGCAACCCGCAGCGGCACGATCAACCCGACACCCTTGGCGATGAGAAAGGTCATCACCGCGCTGAAGACGATGGCGATGCCCACTGCAACGGCCTGGATCATGAGCTGGCCCAGGCTGCCGTTTACCTCGCTGCCCCACAGGGTGCTGGCGAAGACGCCGGTCAGCAGCGCCCCGGAGACGCCGCCGACGCCGTGCGCCGCGAAGACGTCGAGCGAGTCGTCGAGGCTGCTGCGCGCCCGCCACAGGAGCAGGTAGTAGCTGGGGAAGGTGGCGATGATGCCGATCAGGATGGCCGACAGCGGGCTCACCAGGCCCGCGCCCGGGGTGATGGCGACGAGGCCGACGATGACGCCCGTGGCGACACCCACCGCCGTCACCTTGCCCAGCCGGACCATGTCGAGGATCGCCCAGATGACGATGGTCGCAGCGGGCGCCAGGAGCGTGTTGGTGACCGCCAGGGCCGCCAAGCCGTCGGCCGCGTAGGCGCTGCCGCCGTTGAAGCCGAACCAGCCGAACCACAACAGGCCCGCGCCCAGGAGCGTGAAGGGCACCTGGTGGGGCAGCATGGCCTTGCGGCCGTGGTCCTTGCGCCGGCCGATAAGCAGCGCTAAGACGAGCGCGGCGACGCCTGCATTGATATGCACCACGGTGCCGCCCGCGAAGTCGAGCGCGCCGAGGCTAGCCAAGAAGCCGCCGCCCCACACCCACTTGGCCAGCGGCGCATAGACGGCGACGCTCCAGAGGGCGATAAAGAGCATGTAGGCGCCGAAGCGCATGCGCTCGACGACGGCGCCGGAGATGAGCGCGGCGGTGATGATGGCAAAGGCGCCCTGGAAGACGAAGTCGAGCAGGAGCGGGATGCCGCCGTCGATCTCGAGCCCCACCCCGCGCAGCCCGAAGTAGGCGAGGCCGCCCAGATAAGCCGAGCCCTCGGCGTAGGCCAGGCTGTAGCCGATGACCGTCCAGGTCAGGCTGACGACGCCCAGGGCCACGAAGCTCATCATCATGGTGTTGAGGGCGTTCTTGCGGCGGACCAGGCCGCCGTAGAAGAAGGCCAGACCGATGACCATCAGAAAGACGAAGCTGGTCGAGACCAAGAGCCAGGCCGTAGTCGCCCCGTCGATGGCCCCCGCGTCAGCTCCGGTGGCAGCTCCAGCTTCCTCCGCGAGAGAAGTCCCCAAAACCAGCAGCCCCAGCAGCACCCCTGTGAGTTTGTGCATCTTTATGCCTCCTCGAGCTCGACCCTTGCATAGGTTCAAGCTGAGACAAAAGCTAGCACACCTCGTGCTGCCTGTCAATAAGAATTGGTCTTACAAGCCATGATCCTTTTACGATAGAGAGAAAAGCCATTACTTTCGGCAGCATCGTCAACGCACCTTGTGACTGAAGGACAATCTAGCTCTTACAGGACCGCAGAGGCTGAAATCGTCGGCATGAGCTGTTGTGGTGGTCACGGCAGCAAAGGACCCGCCTGTTCGGCGGGCGCAGGGGAGAAGGGTCTAAAGGCGCTTAAAGATGGCGCCCGAGCGCGCGGGGATGTCGTGGCCGCTGAGGCGGCCGCTCTCCACGCTCGCCGAGAGGCCGTTCAGCGGCGCGCGATAAGGGCCTTCTAGGCTCTGCCCGGCGTCGCCTAGCTCGAGCTCGAGCCTGACCTGCTTGGCCGAGACGTTGAAGGCCACGATGAAGCGCTCGTCCTCGTGCTCCCTGGCCATGACGTAAAGCGCCTCCTTGGCGTAGAGCGTCCTGAAGGAGCCCCGGCGCAGGGCGACGGAACTCTTGCGCAGGGCGATGAGGTCCTTGGTCGTGCGCAGGAGGCCGTGGTTCCAACTTTCGGGCCGGTCCCAGGGCATGCTCGCTCGGCAGTCGGGATCGTGACCACCTCTCAGACCCAGCTCGTCGCCGTAGTAGAGGCAGGGCGCACCGGGATAGCTCATCAGGAACACGAGCGCCATGCAGTAGGCGGCCTCGTCGCCGCCAAGGATGGTGAGCGCGCGCGGCGTGTCGTGGCTGCCCAGGAGGTTCAGCTGCACTTCGTTGATGGCCGGCGGGTGCGCATTCAGGAGCGTCTCCAAGATGGCGGCAAAGGCCTCGGCCTGGTCAATGGTGGGGATGTGCTGGTAGCCGCAGCGCCTTATTTCGTGCTCGTTGAGCGTCCCCGCGCCAAAAAAGCCAAAGGCGGCGCGGGTGAAGGGGTAATTCATCACCGCGTCGAACTGGTCGCCGCGCAGCCAGTGGCCGGCCTCGTCCCAGATCTCGCCGACGATGTAGGCGTCCGGGTTCACCGCCCGGCAGCGCCGCCGGAACTCCTGCCAGAAGCCCGGGTCGGCGATCTCGTTGGGCACGTCCAAGCGCCAGCCGTCGATACCCTTCTCGAGCCAGTGCGTCGCCACCCCCCACAGAAACTCGCGCACCGCGATCGTCTTGGTGTTGAACTTGGGCAGGGCGGGCAGGCCCCACCAGGCCGCGTAGCCCAGCGGCCGCGCCTCGTCGTAGGCATAGAGCGGAAAGCCGCTCACGTGGAACCAGTCGAGATAGGGGCTCTGGTCGCCGTTTTCCAGGATGTCGTGAAACTGAAAAAAGCCCCGGCTGGCGTGGTTGAAGACGCCGTCTAAGATCACCCTCATACCGCGCGCCCGGCAGGCCTCTAAAAGGGCGTCGAAGGCCTCATCGCCGCCCAGCAGGGGGTCTACCCCGTAGTAGTCGTAGGTGTGGTAGCGGTGGTTCGAGCCCGACTTGAAGATGGGGTTGAAGTAGAGCGCGGTGACGCCCAGCTCCTGCAGCCAGTCGAGCCTGTGGATGACGCCCCAGAGGTCGCCGCCCTTGTAGCCGTGGACGGTAGGCGGGCTGTCCCAGGGCTCCAAACGGGCCGCCCTTTGCCGCCTGCTCCTGACGAAGCGGTCGGGAAAGATCTGGTAGAAGACGGCGTCTCTCACCCAGTCAGGTGTATCGATGTCCAACAGGTCGGTATCCACTACAAAGCGTCCCCTTGACTGTAGCCGTCTTGACTGTAGCCGTCTTGACTGTAGCCGTTGTTCGGACCCGGCCGGGTACCTTCGTCACCTTGTTCCGGGTCATAGCTTCCGGGTAACAGCTTCCGGGTAACAGCTTCCGGGTAATAGCGGTCACTCCGGCTTCATCAGCGGAAACAGGAGCACGTCGCGGATGCTGGGCGCGTCGGTCAGCAGCATGGCCAGCCGGTCGATGCCCAAGCCCAGGCCGCCGGTCGGCGGCATGCCGTACTCGAGCGCCGCCAGAAAGTCCTCGTCCAGGGGCGGCGCCTCCTCGTCGCCGGCGTCGCGCAGGGCCTGCTGCCTTTCAAAGCGCCGGCGCTGGTCGACGGGGTCGTTCAGTTCGCTAAAGGCGTTGCCGAGTTCCATGCCCACGGCTACGGGCTCGAAGCGCTCGACCAGGCCGGGCCGAGAGCGGTGGGCCTTGGCGAGCGGGCTGATGGCCAGCGGGTGGTCCATGACGAAGGTGGGCTGAACGAGACGGGGCTCCAAGTAGAGGTCGTAGAGCTTGTTGTAGACCCCCTCGATGGGCTCCGCCGCCAAGGCGGGGTGCCGTTCCTTTAGCCAATCGCGCAGCCTGGCCTCGTCGAGCAGTTCGAAGTCCAAGCCCGCGCGCGTCTGCACTTCGCCCGTGTAGTCCACCCTGGCCCAGGGCGCCTTGAAGTCGAGTTCCACGCCCTGGTAGACAAGCGTGGTCGAGCCGGTCAGCTCCCTGACCAGCCTCTCGTACATCGTCTCGACCAGCTCCAGGATATCCATATAGTCCTTGCCCGCCCAGTAGAGCTCGAGCATGGTGTACTCGGGGTTGTGCTTGTAGCTTAGGCCCTCGTTGCGGAAGTTGCGGCCGATCTCGTAGACCCGTTCGAAGCCGCCGACGATCAGGCGCTTGAGATAGAGCTCGAGCGAGATACGCAGGTGAAAGTCGTGCCCCAAGGCGTTGTGGTGGGTGACGAAGGGCCGCGCCTCGGCGCCGCCCGGCACGCTCTGCAAGACCGGCGTCTCGACCTCGATAAAGCCCAGCTCGTCCAGGAAGCGGCGGATAAAGGAGACGGCCTTCGAGCGCAAGACAAAGGCGCGCTGCGCCTCGGGGCTCGTCATCAGATCCAGGTGCCGCTGGCGGTAGCGCTGCTCCTTGTCGGCGAGGCCGTGAAACTTGTCGGGCAGCGGGCGCAGGGACTTCGCGAGCAGCCGCCAGGCGCCAGCCTTGACGGTGAGCTCGCCCGTCTTGGTGGTGAAGAGTGTGCCCGAGACCTCGAGCCAGTCGCCCAGGTCTACCCTCTTGAGCGCGTTGTAGCTCCCCAGCGCGTCCTTTTGAAAGTAGGCCTGGATGCGGCCGCTGCCGTCTTTCAGGGTCACGAAGCTGACCTTGCCCATCTGCCGCACGGTCATGGCGCGGCCCGCGACCGTCACCCTTTCGTCCCATTCGCTGCCGGCCTCCTGGCCGCCGTAGCGGTCTTGCAGGCTCTGGGCGCTGTGGCTGGCCTCGATACGGTAGGGATAGGCCTCGAAGCCGCGCTCGACCAGGCTCGCCAGGTTCTGCAGGCGCTGCAGGCGCTGTTCTCGTAGGGATTTTTCGGACATGCCTGCTCCCTTACGGCTGCCAGTCGAGGCCGATCGTCGCCAGCAGTTCGCTGGCCTCGCCGGGGCTGATCAGCCCCTGCTTGATGCCGCGGATGATCCCGTCAGCGTCGATAAAAAAGGTGGTAGGCATGCCGCGGACGCGGTAGTCGCGCAGCACTGAGAGGGTGCGGCCGAGATCGCCGTACGCCTCCCTTTGCGCCTCGTCGGGCTCGAGCGCGGCTCGCAGGCGGATGCCCTCGGCCTCGAGAAACCCTCTGGCCAACTCGGGGTTCTCGTTGTTGTTGAGGAGCAAGAAGACGACGTTGGCTTCGTCGCCTGGGGTATTCAGGCTCTCCGACAGCTCCTGGAAGAGGGGCAGTTCCTCGAGGCAGGGCGGACACCACGTCGCCCAGAAGTTGAGCACCACCGGCCTGCCGCGAAAGTCAGCGAGGCGCACGAGCCTACCCTCGGCGTCCACCAGCCGGAAGTCCGGGGCGGCCTCGCCCACGCGCTGGGCGCCGGCCAAGCTGAGCAGGCTGATGAGAAGGGCGGCGAGTGCGTGGGCAAAGGCGTTTCGAAAGACGCGGTTCATCAAGGCATCATAGGCAGGGACTTGCTCCGCGACGGTATTGGACCATACCGGCGGGTTCAGGTCTCGGGCGCTCAGGCGCTGAGCTGGTCGCGCACGTCCTGCGCCAGTTCGCGCCCCAAGTCCTTGGCCTCGGCGGCGTCGCCCGAGACCTCCGCTTGGATGACCAAGGCGCCGTCCAGGCTCGCCAGCGCGCCGAAGAGGCTGAGCTCGCCCTCGCTCGAGACCGTGGCCAGGGCGCCGGCCGCCTTGTCGCCGTGGTCGGACAGGGCGCCCACGAAGGAGCGTTCGGCGCTGGCGCGGTCGAAACTGGGGCGGTGCTGCAGGGTGTAGGCGAGGTCGCCGGCGAGGTCGTCGTCGGCGCGGACCACCAGCCCGAGCGAGCCCTGGCCCGCGGCCGGCATAAACACCTCGGGCTCCAAGATGACGTCCATGGCGTGGCGGCGCTCGAGCTGGATGAGGCTCGCGGCCGGCAGGATGAGGGCGTCGAACTCGCCCGCGGCCAGGTCGGCCAGGTCGTTGTCCATGTCGCCCGAGAGCAGACAGATGTCGAAGTGCTTGAAGTGGGCGAGCAGAAAGGCGCGGTCGCGGGCGCCTCTGACGCCGACGCGGGCAGCCTGGGGCAAGTTCTGCAAGCGCTTGCCGCCTTTGGTAATGAGCGTGCAACGGGGCTCCAAGCGGCGCGTCACCGCGGCCAGCGTGAGGCCCACGGGCAGCTCGGCGGGCAGGTCCTCGAGGCCCTGGACGGCGATGTTGACCGCACCCCGCTGCAGGGCCTCCAAAAGCTCGCCGCCGGCGCCCCCTGAAGCCTCACGCGGCCCGCGCACCTGCACGGTCTTCATGACGATGTTGACGTCCGGCCACTCCGTCGCCAACTCCGCTAAAACGCTGCGCGCCTGGGCCAGCGCCAAGATGCTGCCGCGATTTCCGATCACGATTCTAGGCATGTCCTCTTTCTAACACATTTTTGACCCACTGGTTTACCCTACTGGCCGCGTTCGCGCCTAGCTGAGCTCAGGAGAGAGGAGAGAGGAGGGTTCTTGGCGGGTCGGCGCCGGCTCGCTACGCTCTGGTCAGCGCCTCCTCCTCGAGGAGGCCGGCTTTATCCGTCCTCTCCCAGGGGAAACCCTCACGCCCGAAGTGTCCGTAGGCGCTCGTCGCCTTGTAGATGGGCGCGTTCAAGCCGAGGTTGTGGATGATGGCCGCCGGCCGGGCGTCGAAGACCTCGCCGAGAACCTCGCCTAGGGCGTCGTCGGGCAGCTTGCCGGTGCCGAAACAATCGACGAACATGCCGACCGGCTGAGCCACGCCGATGGCGTAGGCGAGCTGGATCAGACAGCGCTCGGCCAGACCGGCGGCGACCACGTTCTTGGCCATATAGCGCGCGTAGTACGAGGCGCTGCGGTCGACCTTGGTGGGGTCCTTGCCGGAAAAGGCGCCGCCGCCGTGGGGCACCGCGCCGCCGTAGGTGTCCACGACGATCTTGCGCCCGGTGAGGCCGGAGTCGGCTTGCGGGCCGCCGATCACGAAGCGGCCGGTCGGGTTGATATAGAGCTTTGGGCTCCCCTTCAGGTATTGCTCGGGGATGACCGCTTTGACGAGCCGCTCGCGGATATCCCTGACGAGCTCGTCCTGAGTGACGTCCTCGTCGTGCTGGGTCGAGATCACCGCCGAGGTGACGCTCACGGGCCGGTCGTCCTGGTAGGCGACGGTGACTTGCGCCTTGCCGTCGGGGCGCAAGTAGGAGAGCGCGCCGGATTTGCGCAGCTCGGCGAGCCTGCTGGTGAGGCCGTGGGCCAGCATGATGGGCAGCGGCATCAGCTCGGGCGTTTCGTGGCTGGCGTAGCCGAACATCATGCCCTGATCGCCCGCGCCCACCTGGTCGAAGGGGTCGCCCGAGCCGGCGTCCTGGGCGCGGCTGACGCCCTGGGCGATGTCGGGCGACTGCTCGTCGATGGCGACTAAGACCGCGCAGTGGTCGGCGTCGATGCCGTAGTGGCTCTCGGTGTAACCGACCTCGCGCACCGAGTCGCGGACGATCCGCTGGATGTCGACGTAGCCCCGGCAGCTGATCTCGCCGGTGATGAAGACCATGCCGGTGGTGACGACGGTCTCGGCGGCGACCCGCGAGTGCGGGTCCTCTACCAGCATGGCGTCCAAGACGCCGTCGCTGATGCGGTCGGCGAGCTTGTCGGGATGGCCCTCGGTGACGGATTCGGATGTAAGCAGTTTGCGCACGCTCTCCTCCAGACGCTGTCCCAGCCTTGCGAGTATACCAGGGCGCCCTGCGCGCGGCCTGGTGCCTCAAAGTGGACACTGGCTCATTGGCTGGACTGCTTGGCTGGACTGCTGGCGTAGGCTGCCAGATATACTGGGCGGGATGCCCTCTTCCGTTCCCTCCGCGCGGATACGCGGCGCTCAGCCCGACGACGCCGACGCGCTCGTCGGCCTGCAAACCTCTATCTACCATGAGGACCTGTGGTTCGTGGGCGACGGCCCGCCGTCCGCCGAACGCCTGCGGCGCCGGCTGCGCGGCCTCGAGACCGAGATGGAACTCTACCTGGTGGCGGGCCACTGGGCGAACGGACAGCCGCCGCGGCTCTACGCTTGGCTCGAGCTCAACCGCTTTTTCACCGCCAAGATGAAGCACGTCGCCATGCTCACCCTGGCGGTCAGCCGGGAGCGGCGCCGCCAGGGTCTGGGCCGGCGCCTCCTGGCCTGCGCCTGCGACTGGGCCGAGGAGGTGGGCGTGGAGAAGGTGCAGCTCAACGTGCGCGCCAGCAACGCCGCGGCGGTCGCTCTCTATCAGGCCGAGGGCTTCGTGCTCGAGGGCCGGGAGCGGCGGCAGATCAAGACCTCGAGCGGCTACGACGACAACCTGCTCATGAGCAGGTTTTTGCAGGAGGGCTCACGGGGCGGCTGATGGCGGCAGCGGACCTGAGGACGGCAGGCAATTGGTACAGGGCTGACCCGAAGATCGCGCTATCATGCGTTATGGAAAAGCCCTTTGGCATCAAGTGGAAGCTCGCCGAGCTGCTCGAGCGCGAAGGCGCCACGGCCGCCCAGCTTGCGGAGACAATCGCTGAGCACGTCGCCGCCGAGACCCTGCGCGGCTGGCTCAGCGGCCGCCCCGAGGCCGTCGAGCTTAGCGCGCTCGGCTACCTGCTCTGGGGCCTGTCGCAGCTCTCGGGCAGGCAGTATACGGTCGAGGACGTGCTCGAGTACGAGGTCCTTATCGTGGGCGCCTGAACCGTGTAGTGAACATTGTAGCGTCCGGCGATTTGTGTTTTTCGCGGGGCTGGGCTATACTAGACCATCGTTTTAAGACCAACGGGTTTTTGCGATTCGGGTTCGCCCGAGAACACTTTTGTTTGGGCCCCGTCAAGAGAGGGCCGACGACAAGAAAGATGGTTAGAACATGGCAACGGGTAAAGTAAAATGGTTCAGCGACGAAAAAGGTTTTGGCTTTATCGAGCAGGGTGACGGCGGCAAGGATGTCTTCTGTCACTTCTCGGCGCTTCAGGACACCGGCGGCTACCGCAGCCTGAACGAAGGCGACACCGTCGAGTTCGAGGTCGAGCAGGGTCCCAAGGGCCTGCAAGCCAAGAACGTCAAAGTGACTTCCTCGGCCTACTGAGGCCGAGCTTCACAACCAAGGCGCCCTAGAGGCGCCCTTTTTTTGTTTCTCGAGCCGTGCTCCAGGCGTCCAAGGCGCGCCCGCCCGCGTTGGCTGCCGTCCCTTCGAGCGACCCGTGAGCTAGCCAGTCCCTGTCTAGCCGGCCCCTGTCTAGCCGGCCCGACTACGCGGCGGCCTCGAGACGAAAGCGCTGGCGGCGTCGTAGAACCTGAGCGGCGCCTCGCGCCAGGCCCCGGCGTAGTCGATGCCCACGCGCGGCCCTACGCCTAGGCGCTCCGGCCTCGGCCCCGCCTCGAGCCAGAGCGGGCTCGCGGGCGCGCAGAGGTCGAGGCCGTTGTGCCCCCTCGTGACGCCCAGCGCCCGGCTGAGCCGGCCGGGCCCGTCCGTGCGCCCTGCGATGCCGGTCACCGGCTCGAGGGCGCGGACGAGCACCGCCTGGGTGTCGCCCGTCGGACCGGTCACCACGTTGAGCAGGTCGTACATGCCGTAGATGAGGTAGACGTAGAGGTGTCCGGCCGGGCCGAACATCACCTCGGTGCGCCGCGTGCGCCCCTTGGCGGCGTGGCAGGCCAGATCGTGCGCGCCCACATAGGCCTCGGTCTCGACGACGCGGCCGCGGCGCAGGCCGCCCTCCCCCGCGCAGACGAGGACGGCGCCGAGCAGGGCCGGGGCCACCTCCTCGGCGGCTCGAGCAAAAAAGGCGCGCGGCAAACGGCTCACGGTTCGCCAGCATACCTCGAACGCCGAGGGTGAGGCCGGCGAGTTCGGCTCCTTCTACCGTCAGGATCATCCCTTGAACTGGGAAAGGTTTCTGAACCTCCTCGGCGGCTGGCCACTTGGGTTTTATGAAAGGCTTTGTCGCCAGCACGTGCCCGTCGGGCGGGATGGTCGCACGGCGGGCACTTGGATGGCTAAAGGATTGACATCACAGGAAGAGGCCGATAGGATAGATTGATAAGTGATGATAATCATTTATCATTTTTAGAACCTAGTGAAGCTGAGACTCCGCAAGAGGAAGGTAATCATGAAGCGAGTTGTCCTGACGATGATGCTCCTAACTGTAAAACTCTTTGGGACGGCGGCCTTGGCCCAACCTACCGTCATCACCTCCATTCATCCCGTCTACGACCTGACCCGGCAGATCGCCGGCGACCACGCCGAGGTGGTGCGCGTCCTGCCGCCCGGCATGTCGCCCCACACCTTCGACCCGACGCCCCGTGACGTCGCCCGCATCGCCGAGGCCGATCTCGTCATCATGGTCGGCGGCTACGGCATCGACGGTTGGTTGCAGGGTCTCGTCGAGGCCAGCGGCAGCAGCGCGCCGGTCGTGGAACTCTTCGAGGAGATCGAGTTCGCGGCCATCGAAACGGACCACGACCATGAGCACGGCGAAGACGAGCACGGCGAGCACGATGAGCACCATGACGACGAGCACCACGACGATGAGCACCACGACGACGAGCACCATGATGACGCCCACGACGATGAGCATGCCCACGACCACGGCCCCATCAACTCGCACATCTGGCTCGACCCCATGTTGATGGTCCAGGCGGTGCCCGTCATCGCCGCAGCGCTCGCCGAGCTCGACCCCGACAACGCCGAGGCCTACCGCGCCAACGGCGAGACGCTGGTGACTGATCTCGAGGCGCTCGACGCCGAGCTGCGCGAGATGCTGGCGTCCATAGCGGGCGAGGCTTTTGTGCCCTTCCACGACGCCTGGCCCTACTTCGCCGAGCGCTACGGCCTCGACCTGATCGTCGAGATCGAGCCCTTCTCCGGCCGCGAACCCAGCCCGGCCTATCTGCGCGACGCGCTCGCCGACATCGAAGGCTCGGGTGCCCGCGCCATCTTCACCGAACCGCAGCTCTCGAGGCGTCCCGCCGAAGTCGTCGCCGAGAGCGCCGGGCTCCCCCTCTACACCATGGACCCTCTGGGCGGCACCGCCGAGACCGAGACCTACCAGGACCTCCTGCGCCATAACGCCCAGGTGCTGCTGGAAGCCCTGGCACAGGACGAGTAAGCGTCGAGTAGGCGTTCTCTCCTACCGCGCCGCGACAACCCAAGGGTCGCGGCGCATGCTAGCCTTTTAGAAGCACGGCGCGACATGACCTTGACCCGAGCCTCAAATCCCACCACAACGGCCGCAATGATTCCTGTTGCGCCTCCCGCCCTGCACTTTCACCACGTCAGCGTCCGCTTCGGCGTGGTGGAGGCGCTCGACGATGTCTCCTTCGACCTCCCTGCCGGCGAGTTTTTGGCTATCGTCGGCCCCAACGGGGCGGGAAAATCGACGCTGGTCAAGGTGGCGCTTGGAATCATCAAGCCACAGCGAGGCCACGCCGCCATCTTCGGCGCGGACGCCGGACGCCAGCCGGAGCGCATCGGCTACGTGCCGCAGCTCAAGACCTTCGACCGCTCCTTTCCGGCGACGGTCTTGGAGCTCGTCGTCTCGGGCCTGCGCCGGAGCTGGCCTACCTGGGTCAAGAAGCGTGAGGGCGAGCGGGCGAGAGACGCGCTCGAGCAGGTCGGCGCGGGGAAACTGGCCACGCGCACCCTGGCCAAGCTCTCCGGTGGGGAATTGCAGCGGGCCTTTCTGGCGCGCGCCCTGGTGCGTCGGCCCGCCATCGTCTTGCTCGACGAGCCCGCCACGGGCGTCGATTTCCTGGCCGAGCACGACCTCTACGACCTGCTCGAGAGCTACCAGGGTGAGACCGGCGCCACCGTGGTGATGGTCACCCACGACCTCGCCGCCGCCCGCCACCACGCCACCCGGGTCGTGGTCATCAACCGCAAGATGCATGGTTTCGGCCTGCCCCCCGAGACCCTCTGCGAACGTTGTCTCCAGGAGGCCTTTGGCCACATCGGCCACGGGCACGGGGTCCTGATCCTGTGATCGCCGAGCTCGTCGAGATCTTTCAGTTTCCCTTCATGCAGCGTGCGCTTCTAGCGGGCCTGCTGGTCGCTCTCGTCGGCGGGCTCATGGGCGTCTTTATCGTGCAGCGGGGGCTGGCCTTTTTGGGCGACGGCCTGGCCCACGCGGCCTTTGGCGGCGTCGCCCTGGGTCTCTTGCTCGGCGTGCGGCAGTGGCTCTTCGTGGCCGTGCCCTTCACCCTGGCCGCGGCGATGGGCATCGCCTTCGTCCGCGAGCGCACCAAGCTCTCCTCGGACACCTCCATCGGCATCTTCTTCGCGGTCTCGGTGGCGCTGGGCGTCCTCTTCATCGGGCTCATCCAGGAGTACACCGTGGACGCCTGGCATCTGCTCTTCGGCTCGATCTTGGGTGTCGGCCAGATCGACCTCTACGTCATCGCCGGGGTGGCCGCTCTGACCGTGCTCTTCATGATCCCGATGTGGAAGCGCCTGGCCTACAGCACCTTCGACGCGGAGCTGGCGCAGACCGACGGGCTCAGGGTGGGTATGCTCGAGTACCTCCTCTTCGCGCTGGCCGCGGTGGTGGTGGTCGCCAGCGTCAAAGTCGTCGGCGTTATTCTGGTGGCGGCCTACCTGGTGATTCCCGCGGCGGCGGCTCGGCTCGTGTCGCGCTCGCTCTTCACCATGACCATCATCAGCGTGGCCTTCAGCCTCTTCAGCACCGCCTTTGGTCTGGTCGCCTCGTTTTTCCTGGACGTGCCGAGCGGTTCGACCGTCATTCTGACCCAGGCGGCGCTCTTTATCGTGGCTGCCCTGGTCTCGAGGCGGTCCCATGCTTGACAGCCCCCGAGCCCACCTGTATACTCCGCCTTGATGAACGTGACGCCTGCCTCAATTTGCCTGCTTGCCTCGGCCAACCTAATTCTAGGTTGTAGGGGTGTCGTCGTTTAGACTTTTCTAGACGCGAAAGCTCACCCCGCCATACCACTTGGCGGGGTTTTTCTGTTAGGGAGTGAAACCGTGACAAGGCGACAGGAACGCAAAGGTCAAGAGCGATGAACGGCGCGGCCGCACTACTCAAGGCGCTCGAGCAGAGGGGCGTCTCTCTCGTCTTCGGCCACCCCGGCGGGGCGATCATGCCCGTCTACGACGCGCTTTACGACTCGCCCATCAAGCACGTCCTGGTGCGCCACGAGCAGGCCGGCGCGCACATGGCCGACGCCTACTACCGGGCCGGCGGCAAGGTGGGCGTCTGCTTTGCGACCAGCGGCCCCGGCGCGACCAACCTGGTGACGGGCCTCGCTACCGCCCACATGGACTCCTCGGCGGTGGTGGCCGTGACCGGCAACGTGCCGTCGGCGCTCATCGGCACCGACGCCTTTCAGGAAGCCGACATCTACGGCATCACCGGGCCCATCACCAAGCACAACTACCTGGTCAGGAACGTGAACGACATCCCCAGGATCGTCAAGGAGGCCTTTCATATCGCCGCGACGGGGCGGCCGGGTCCGGTGCTCATCGACATTCCCAAGGACGTTCAGCTCGCCGAGTTCAGCGGCGACTGGGAGGTGGCGATCGACCTGCCGGGCTACAAGCCCACCGTGGTCGGCCACGCGGGACAGATCAAGCGGGCCGCCGAGGTGATCCGTCAGGCGCAGCGCCCGGTCCTGATGGTGGGCGGCGGCGGCCAGGTGGCCGCGCAGCAGGTGATGGACTTCGTCGCCAAGACGAACATCCCCGTCATCACCACCTTGATGGGCATCGGCGCCTATCCGGCGGGGGCCGACAACGCGCTCGGCATGCCCGGGATGCACGGCACCGTGACCGCCAACCGCGCCATCACCCACAGCGACCTGATCATCGGCGCGGGCCTCAGGTTCGACGACCGGGTGACGGGCAAGATCAGCCGCTTCGCGCCGAACGCCACCATCGTCCACATCGACATCGACCCCGCCGAACTCTCCAAGCTGGTCAAAGCCCACTATCCGGTGGTCGGCGACGTGCGCGACGTCCTGCCGCGGCTGGGCGAGGCGCTCTCTGCTCTCGCCATCGGCGACTGGTGGGCGCAGCTGCACGAGTGGAAGGGCAGCTATCCCGAGCGCTACAAAAAGGACAAGCCGCTCGTCACCCAGGAGGTCCTGGAGATGTTCAAGGAGGCGACCGGTGGCGACTGCATCGTCACCACCGAAGTCGGCCAGCACCAGATGTTCGCGGCCCGGCTCTTTGCGACCAGCCGGCCGCGCACCTTCATCACCTCGGGCGGCCTCGGCACCATGGGCTTCGGCCTGCCCGCCGCCGTCGGCGCGGCCTTTGCCCGGCCCGGCGAAAGGGTCATCTGCGTGGCCGGCGACGGAAGCGTGCAGATGAACATCCAGGAGCTGGCGACGATTTTCAAGCACCAGCTGCCCATCATCATCGCCATCTGCAACAACGGCATGCTGGGCATGGTGCGGCAGTGGCAGGAGATGTTCCACGCCATGCGCTACAGCGAGGTCTACTTGGCCGACTCCAATCCCGACTTCGCCAAGCTGGCCGAGGCCTACGGCATCGACGGCTACAACGTCCACACTCGAGAGGAGGCCAAGGAGGCGATCCGTACCGCCCTCGAGAAGGGCAAGCCCGCGGTGATGAACTTCTTCGTCTACGAGGCCGAAAAGGTGTTCCCGATGGTGCCCTCGGGCGCCGGGGTGGACGAGATGCTCTTGGGTGACCAGGAGGCCGAGACTCTAGAGGCCGAGACCCTGGAGGCCGAGACCCTGGAGGTGGAACCGGTATGACCCAGCCCACGCCGTCCTTGCCGCCGCACGGGGGCGGGGCGGTCAACCGCCACGTCATGAGCGTCACCGTCCGGGACAAGCCGGGGGTGCTGGTGCGCATCGCCAGCCTCTTCGCCCGGCGCGGCTTCAACATCGAATCGCTGTCGGTCGCGCAGTCCGAGCTGCCCGGCATCTCGAGGACCACCTTCGTGGTGACCGGCCAGGACGGGACCGTCGAGCAGGTCGAAAAGCAGCTCCACAAGCTCATCGACGTTCTCAAGGTGATCGACCACTCGGGGGCGGCCTTTGTCGACCGTGAGCTGATGCTGGTCAAGGTGGCCATCATTTCACCCGAGGAGAGGGGCGAGGTCCGGCAGATAGCCCAGGACTTCCGGGCGCGCATCGTCGATGTCCACCGCGAGGCGCTCATCTTCGAGGTGAGCGGTGACCAGGGCAAGATGAACGCCTTTATCGAGAGCATGCGCCCTTTCGGCATCATCGAGCTCATCCGCACCGGCCGCGTGGCCCTGACCCGCAGCGCCGCCGACCCCAAGGTGACGAAGAGGGCGCTAGCGGTCAGGGTGGCCTGAAAGCAATTAAATATTGAAGATTGAAAATTAAAAAAGGGTTGGTCTCAATCTTCAATCTTTAATTTTAAATTTTCGATTCCATTCGCTTCCGAAGGGACAACCAATGGCCAACATCTACTACGACACCGACGCCAAGCTCGAGCACCTTGAGGGTCAGACCATCGCCGTCTTGGGCTACGGCTCGCAGGGGCACGCCCACGCCTTGAACGCCAGGGACTCCGGCCTCCAGGTGGTGGTCGGCTTGCGCGAGGGCTCGGCCTCCTGGGCCGAGGCCGAAGGGCAGGGGCTCGAGGTGATGAGCGTCGCCGAGGCCGCCGAGGCCGGCGACCTGATCATGATGCTCTTGCCCGACGAGACGCAGGGCAAGATCTACAGCGATCAGGTCGCCCCGCACCTTACGGAGGGCAAGGCGCTGCTCTTCGCCCACGGCTTCAACATCACCTTCGGTCAGATCGTCGCGCCAGGGGGCGTGGACGTGTTCATGATCGCCCCCAAGGGTCCCGGCCACCTGGTGCGCCGCACCTTCCAGGAGGGCAGCGGCGTGCCGGCCCTGATGGCCATCCACCAGGACGCCACCGGCACCGCCAAGGAGCGGGCGCTCGCTTACGCCAAGGCCATCGGCGCGGCGCGCGCGGGCGTCTTGGAGACCTCTTTCAAAGAGGAGACCGAGACCGACCTCTTCGGCGAGCAGGCGGTCCTCTGCGGCGGCGTGGTCGAGCTCATGCAGGCGGGCTTCGAGACCCTGGTCGAGGCGGGCTATCAGCCGGAGATCGCCTACTTCGAGTGCGTCCACGAGATGAAGCTGATCGTCGACCTCATCTACGAGGGCGGCTTCGAAAAGATGCGCCACTCGATCTCCAACACCGCCGAGTACGGCGACTACACAACCGGCAAGCGCATCGTAACGGCTGAGACGCGCGCCGAGATGAAGCGGGTTCTTCAGGAGATCCGGTCGGGCCGCTTCGCGCGCGAATTCCTGCTCGAGAACCAGGTCGGCCAGCCGACCTTGAAGAGCAACCGCGCCAACGCCGCCCGGGCCCAGGTCAGCGAAGTCGGCGCGCGGCTGCGCAAGATGATGCCCTTTATAGCAGGCAAGTGAAGATTGGAAATTCAAGACTGAAAATTTTTGATCTTCAATTTTTAATCCCGAACGGAGTGAGGACATGGCCTACATCAAGATTTTCGACACCACCTTGCGCGACGGCGAGCAGTCGCCCGGCGCGACCCTGAACACCGCGGAAAAGATCGAGATCGCCAAGCAGCTTGCGCGGCTCGGCGTGGACGTGATCGAGGCGGGTTTTCCCATCGCCTCGGAGGGCGACTTTCAGGCGGTGCGGGAGATTGCTCGCGTGGTCGGCAGGGAGGCCGGGGACAAGGTCGTCATCGCCGGGCTGGCCCGGGCGAATGCGGCCGATATCGAGCGGGCGGCTCATGCGCTCAAAGACGCTCGCGCGCCGCGCATCCACACCTTTATCGCCACCAGCCCCATCCACATGGAGAAAAAGCTGAAGCTCACGCCCGACGAGGTTATAGAGAGGGCGGTGATGGCCGTCGAACTCGCCAAGTCCTTTGTCGAAGACGTCGAGTTTTCCGCCGAGGACGCCGGGCGCAGCGACCCGGATTTTCTGGTGCGCGTCTTCACCGAGGCGGTAAAGGCGGGTGCGACGACCATCAACATCCCCGACACCGTCGGCTACCTGACGCCCTGGGAGTACGGCAAGCTGGTGGCCCATATCCGCGAGCAGGTGCCCGGCCTCGAGCACGTCGATATCAGCACCCACTGCCACGACGACCTCGGCTGCGCGGTTATCAACTCCTTGGCGGGGGTGCGGAGCGGCGCCACCCAGGTCGAGTGCACGGTGAACGGCATCGGCGAGCGGGCGGGCAACGCCTCGCTCGAAGAACTGGTGATGGCCTTGACCACCCGCAAGGACTTCTGGGGCCACGAGCACGGCATCAACACCCGCGAGCTCTACCGCTCGAGCCGGCTGGTCAGCATGTACACCGGCATGGTGGTCCCGGCGAACAAGGCCGTCGTCGGCGACAACGCCTTCTCCCACGAGGCGGGCATCCACCAAGACGGCGTCATCAAGGCGCTCGAGACCTATGAGATCATGAGCGCGGAGACGGTCGGCCGCGACGCGGGCGTCTTGGTGATGGGCAAGCACTCGGGTCGCCGCGCCTTTCGCAAGACGCTCTCGGAGCTGGGCTACGGCGACTTCGAGGACGACAAGCTCGACGCCCTCTTCAAGCAGTTCAAGGACCTCTGCGACCGCAAACAGAAGGTGACCAGCGAGGACATCCGCGCGCTCGTCGACGTCGAGAGCGCGCGCGTGCCCGAGACCTATAGGCTGGAAGCCGTGCAGTTCCAGTCCGGCACCAACATGACCCCCGTCGCCACCGTGCGGCTGACGACCGACACCGGCACTTACCAGGAGGCCGCCACCGGTGACGGCCCGGTAGACGCCGTTTACAAGGCGCTCGACCGCATCAGCCAGGTGACTTTGAGGCTCGAGCACTACGAGCTTCGCAGCGTCGGCTCGGGCAAGGACGCGCTCGGCGAGGTCACCGTGCGCATGCGCACCGACCAGGGCCTGCTGCACGGCCGCGGCCTCTCGACCGACGTGGTCGAAGCCTCGGCCCGGGCCTACGTGGACGTGCTCAACAAGCTGGCGGCGGGCGTGGGCAAGGCGGCCCGCGACGTGCGCGAGGTGGCGACGCCGTAGCTGTCAGGCCGTCAGCTGTTAGGTTTTAGCTAAAGGCTAAAGGCTAAAGGCTAAAGGCTCAAATGAGGAAGATGCCCATGACAAAGATGCCCGTGACCGTCGAAATCTACGACACCACCCTCCGCGACGGCACCCAGGGACAGGACTTCAACCTGACCAGCGAGGACAAGGTCGCCATCGCCAAAAGGCTCGATGCCTTTGGGGTGGACTTCATCGAGGGCGGCTGGCCCGGTTCGAACCCCAAGGACGTGCGCTTTTTCGAGCTGATGAAGGAGGTGCCGCTCGTTCACGCCCGGCTCGCCGCCTTCGGTGCCACCCGCAGGAAGGGAACGCGCTGCGAGGACGACCCCAGCCTGCGGGCGCTGCTCGCGGCCGAGACGCCGGTGGTCACCCTCTTCGGCAAAAGCTGGGACCTGCACGTCCGGGAGGCGCTCGGCGTCGAACTCGAGGACAACCTGGCGATGATCGAGGAGACGGTGCGCTTTTTGAAGGGGCAGGGCAAGCTGGTCGTCTACGACGCCGAGCACTTTTTCGACGGGCACCGTGCCGACGCCGCTTACGCCTTGGCAACACTGGCGGCGGCGGCGGTGGGAGGGGCCGACAGGCTGGTGCTCTGCGATACCAACGGCGGCTCGTTGCCGGGCTTCGTCGCCGAGCGCGTGGCCGAAGTGAGGGAAGGCTTCGCCGCGGCAATCGGCGTCCACAGCCACAACGACGGTGAGCTCGCCGTCGCCAACGCGCTGGCGGCCGTCGGAGCGGGCGCCAGGCACGTGCAGGGGACCGTCAACGGCTACGGCGAGCGCTGCGGCAATGCCAACCTGATGAGCGTCTTGCCCGCGCTCAAACTCAAACTGGGCTTCGACCAGCCACAGGACCTGGGCGCCTTGCGCGAGCTGTCGCGCTACATCGACGAGCGCGCCAACATGAGCCCGAACCCGCGGGCGCCCTATGTCGGCGACGCGGCCTTTGCTCATAAGGGCGGCGTCCACGTCTCGGCCGTCAACAAGAACCCGCGGACCTACGAGCACGTTCAGCCCCAGACCGTGGGCAACCGCCGCAGGATTCTTCTCTCCGATCTCTCCGGCCGGGCCAATATCCTCGCCAAGGCAGCCGAGTACGGCGAAGAGGGAAGGAGCGAGGTCGCCTCGGTCGTGGACCGGCTCAAGGAGCTCGAGCACCGCGGCTACGCCTTTGAGGGCGCCGAGGCGTCGTACAGGCTCATGAAGCGCAAGGTCCAAGGCGAGTACAAGCCCTACTTCGTCATGCACGGCTATAGGGTCAACATCGACAAGCGCGACCTCGACCGGGAACCCGTCTGCGAGGCGACGGTCAGAGTCGAGGTGGCGGGCGAGCTCGAGCACACTGCGGCCGCGGGCGACGGTCCCGTCAACGCCCTCGACCGGGCGCTCGCCAAGGCGCTCGTGCGCTTTTACCCGAGCATCCAAGCGCTCAGGCTCACCGACTACAAGGTGCGGGTGCTGTCGGGCCCGGAAACCGGCACCGCCAGCGTGGTGCGGGTGCAGGTCGAGATGAGCGACGGCCAGCGCACCTGGGGGACGGTCGGCGCCAGCACCAACATCATCGACGCCTCTTACCAGGCGATCATCGACGCCATCGACTACAAGCTCATCCGCGATGGGGTCACGCCGCGCTCAGAGCTCGAGCCCAGCCTCGGCTCGGGGCCCCTCGAGCACGAGCCAGCCTGAATAACTATGCGGCCAGCACGGTGGCTGGCAGCGCGCGGCTCGTTCACCTCTTACGCTTTTGAACCCGATCGCGGCGTGGGCTTTCGATTCGTTTTTAGCGTAGGGGCCTTGCTTTTGCTTAGCTTGGAGATTGACAGGGACTTGTCGTACTGGCTATACTTCTCCAATCACCTGCCCTCTGTTGGGCCAGTGAACTCTGCAAAATCGCAACGACACGCAAGTTGATGCATAAAGGGCTGTTCAAACGGGAGCTGTTCAAACAGGGCTTTTCGGGGAAGGCGCCGCAGCCGGGGCAGGACCCGGCGTCATTCCCGAGCGAGGATCGACGATGACCATACCAGCGGTGACAGCGGTGACGACAGCGGTGACTACGACGACGTGGTCGGGGAGAAGGGGCTCGGACTTTGGCACCCTTGCCTGGCCCCATGAGCGCGACGCCTGCGGGGTCGGTTTCGTCGCCGACCTGCACGGCCGAAAGACGCACGAGACGCTGCAGCAGGCACTCGCTGCGCTCTGCAACCTCGCCCACCGCGGCGCGGTCTCCTCCGACGGCCTGACCGGCGACGGGGCGGGCGTCCTCACCCAGATCCCGCACCCGCTCTTTCGGCGCGAGCTCACGGCGGCGGGCCTTGCGCTGGCGCGCGACGAAGACCTGGCCGTGGGCGTGGTCTTTCTCGCCAACGACGCCCAGGCGGAAGCTATCTGCACGCTCATCGAAAGGGTCGTCGCCGCCTCGGGGCTGCGCCTGCTGATGTGGCGCGAGGTGCCCACGCGGCACGAGGCCCTGGGCGAGGTTGCGCGGGAGAGGTGCCCGGTCATCCGCCAGGTGCTGCTCGAGCGTCCCGAGGGCCTGGGCGACGACGCCTTCGAGCGTCGGCTCTACCTCACCCGCAAGCGCGTCGAGACGCGGGTCGCCGAGGCTGGTCTGGGCCGTTTCTACCTGCCCTCCTTTTCGCACCGGACCCTCGTCTACAAGGGCCTGATGGTGGCGCAGCAGCTCAGCCACTTCTACCCCGACTTAGCTGACCCGAGCTATGAGACGGCCATCGCGGTTTTCCACCAGCGCTATAGCACCAACACCTTTCCCACCTGGTCCTTGGCCCAGCCCTTCCGCTTTCTCGCCCACAACGGTGAGATCAACACGCTCCAGGGCAACGTCAACTTCATGCGGGCGAGAGAAGCGGTTCTCAGGAGCGAGCTCTGGGGCGAGGACATCGAGGATTTGCTGCCGGTGATCGCGCCGGGCGGCAGTGACTCGGCCGCGCTCGACAATGCTTTCGAGCTCCTGGTCATGAGCGGCCGCGACCCGCTCCACGCCATGATGATGCTCGTGCCCGAAGCCTTTGAAGAGGACAAGAGCATGGACCCGGAGCTTCGGGCCTTCTACGACTATCACGCGACCCTGATGGAGCCCTGGGACGGCCCGGCGGCCCTGGTCTTCAGCGACGGCCGCTTCGCGGTGGCCGCGCTCGACCGCAACGGCCTCAGACCGCAGCGCTACTGCGTGTCGGTGGACGGTACGGTGGTGGTCGCCTCGGAGGCCGGGGTGGTGCCGCTGCCGGACGGCGACCTCCTCGAGAAGGGTCGCTTGGGCCCCGGCGCCATGCTGGCGGTCGATACCGCGAGCGGCGAGCTCCTGCGCAACGCCGACATCAAGGCCCGCTACGCTCGGCGCCGGCCCTACCGCGAGTGGCTGGGCGCCTACATGCGGAAGCCGCGGGTTGAAGGAGCCGACCCGCCCGCCCTCTGGCACCCGGACGAAGCGACGCTGGCGCGCACCCAAAAGCTCTTCGGCTACGGCGCCGAGGACCTGGGCCGCATCTTCGCGCCGATGGCCCTGGGCGAGATGCCGGTGGGCTCGATGGGCGACGACACGCCGCTAGCGCTCTTTTCCGAGCAGCCCCAGGGCCTCTACCGCTACTTCAAGCAGCGCTTCGCCCAGGTGACCAACCCGCCCATCGACCCCCTGCGCGAGCGCCTGGTGATGTCCTTGGAGACCGTCCTGGGACCGCGCGGGCCGCTGCTCGAGGAGGAGGCGAGCACCGCTCAGGTCATGAAGTTCGACTCGCCGCTCCTAGACGAGGTGGAGATGGCCTGGCTGCGGGCGCAGGGTGAACCCTTGGGGGCCAAGACGCTCGAGGCGGTCTTCCCCTTGGGGGCCGGCCCGGAGGGGCTGGAGCGCAGGGTAGCGCACCTCTGCGCCGAGGCCGAGGCGGCCTTGGACGAGGGTTGCAGCGTCCTCGTCCTCTCCGACCGCGGGGCGGGGCCGGACGGGGTGCCCGTGCCCATGCTGCTGGCGGTGGCGGCGGTGCACCACCACCTCATCGCCGCCGGCAAGCGCACCCGCACCGGCATCGTCGCGGAGACCGGCGAAACGAGAGAAGATCACCACTACGCCTGTCTGATCGGCTACGGCGCGGCCCTCGTCCATCCCTACCTGGCGCTGGCCAGCGTGCGCGACCTCGCCGCCAAAGAGGGCCTCAGTCCCGACGAGGCCGCCCGGAACTACCGCAAGGCCGTCGCCAAAGGCCTCTTGAAGATCATGTCCAAGATGGGCATCTCCGCCATCTCGTCCTACCGCGGCGCGCAGATCTTCGAGGCCATCGGGCTCGAGGACGAGGTGGTGAAGGGCTACTTCGTCGGCACGCCCAGCCGCATCGGCGGCGCGGGCCTGGAGGCCATCGCCAGCGACGCCCTGCGCTTTCACGCCGAGGCTTACGGCGAGGACCCCGCGCTCAAGGACCCCGCTCTCAGGGACCGGGGCATCTACCGTTTCCGCAAGGCCGGCGAGTACCATGCCTTGAACCCGCTCGTCTTCAAGGCGCTGCACAAGGCGGTGCGGACGGAGAGCTTTGGGGCCTACCAGGAGTATGCCCGCCTGGTGGACGAGCGGCCGCCTTGCACCCTGCGCGACCTGCTCGCCTACAAAAAGGCCGCCGAGCCCCTGCCCCTAGCCGAGGTCGAGCCCATCCTAGCTATCGTGAGGCGCTTCACCACCCAGGCGATGAGCCACGGCTCGGTCTCGCGCGAGGCGCACGAGACGCTGTCGGTGGCGATGAACCGGCTCGGCGCCAAGAGCAATTCGGGCGAGGGCGGTGAGGACCCCGTCCGCTACCAGCCCTACGACCGGGACAGGGGAGACCTCTCCTTTGCCCCCTGGCACCCGCAGGCGGGTGACTGGGGCAACAGCGCCATCAAGCAGGTGGCCTCGGGCCGCTTCGGGGTGACGCCGGATTACCTGGTGTCGGCGCGCGAGCTCGAGATCAAGATGGCTCAGGGCTCCAAGCCCGGCGAAGGCGGGCAGATCCCCGGCCACAAGGTCAACCTTGAAATCGCCCGCATCCGCGGCTCGGTGCCCGGCGTGACCCTGATCTCGCCGCCGCCGCACC
Organism: Deinococcota bacterium; assembly: GCA_030858465.1. Classification (NCBI taxonomy): domain Bacteria; kingdom Thermotogati; phylum Deinococcota; species Deinococcota bacterium. The sequence continues at coordinate 5,510 of JALZLY010000208.1, read as the reverse complement.
ACGACATCTACTCGATCGAGGACCTCTCGCAGCTCATCTACGACCTTAAGCGCGTCAACCGCTTCGCCCGCGTCGGCGTCAAGCTCGTCGCCACCGCCGGGGTGGGGACCGTCGCGGCGGGCGTCGCCAAGGGCTACGCCGACACCATCCAGATCTCGGGCTTCGACGGCGGCACCGGTGCCTCGCCGCTCGCCTCGATCAAGCACGCCGGCGTGCCCTGGGAGCTCGGCCTGGCCGAGACCCAGCAGGTGCTGATCGAGAACAACCTGCGCGGCCGCGTCTCCTTGCGCGTGGACGGCGGCATGAAGACCGGCCGCGACGTGATAGTCGCCGCGCTCCTGGGCGCCGAAGAGTACGGCTTCGGCACCGCGGCCCTGGTGGCGGCGGGTTGCGCCATGATCCGGCAGTGCCACTTAAACACCTGCCCGGTGGGCGTGGCGACGCAGCGTGAGGACCTGCGCGCCAAGTTTCCCGGCACGCCCGAGCACGTCGTCAACTTCCTCTCCTACGTCGCCCAGCAGGTGCGGATGATCCTGGCCGAGCTGGGCGCGCGCAGCCTGGACGAGGTCATCGGCAGGGTCGATCTTTTGGAGGCCAGAGACGCTGAATTGCCGCGCGCGGCGAAGGTCGACCTGAGCGCGCTCCTGAAGGACCCCGATCCCGGCGGCCTGAAGCCGCGCCGCGCGCAAAGCCGTCACAACGACCGTCCCGACGACGACCCGCCTCTCGACGAGATCGTCTGGAAGGACTGCGAGACCGCGCTGACGAGCCGCCAGGCCTTGAGCAGAGGCTACGGGCTGACCAACCGCGAGCGCTCGGTCGGCGCGCGCTTGGCCGGCGAGATCGCCCGGGTGGTAGGGCCAGGGGGCCTGCCCGCCGGGACGCTGCAGCTGCGCTTTAAGGGCAGCGCCGGCCAGAGCTTCGGCGCCTTTTGCAACAGCGGCATGAGCCTCCTGCTCGAGGGCGAAGCGCAGGACTACGTGGGCAAGGGCATGCACGGCGGCGAGATCGCCGTCTTCCCGCCCAAGGGCGCGCGCTTTAGGCCCGAGGACAATGCCATCATCGGCAACACGGTGATGTACGGCGCCACCGGCGGCAGCCTCTACGCCGCGGGCGGCGCCGGCGAGCGCCTGGCCGTCCGCAACTCCGGCGGGCGGGTGGTGGTCGAGAGCTGTGGCGACCACGGTTGCGAGTACATGACCGGCGGCGTGGTGGTCGTCCTCGGCCGGACGGGCCGCAACTTCGGCGCGGGCATGTCGGGCGGCGTGGCCTACGTGCTCGACTTAGACGAGCGTTTCGCGGAGCGCGTCAATCCCGGCATGGTCGCCGTGGAGCGGGTTGCGCACGACGTCGACGAGGAACTTCTGAAGGCCCTGGTCGCGCGTCACTGGGAGCTCACCGGCAGCCCCAGGGCGGCTTGGGTCTTGGAGCACTGGGTCGAAGCCTCAGCCAAGTTCTGGAAGGTCGTACCGCACCCGGGCGCGGAGGACAAGACGGCTCAAGAACAAGACCCCAAGGTCTTCGAAGCCGCCGTGCTGGCGCAGCTCGCCGCCGAGGCGCAAGACCGGGCGAGGGTCGAGTCGCTGCACTGAGCCGGTTCGTCTTTCCCTTCCTGCTGATGTCAAAGCCGAGCTCAGGACCCTCTACTTATGACCCTCTATGTAGGGGCGGCCACGCCTTCGGTCACGCCGAGCTTGCGAAAGCGCGCCCAGCGCTCCTCGACAAGCCTCTCGGCGGAGAGTGAGCCGAGCGCCGCGAAGTCGCACTGCAGCCTCTCCTTGACCCGCGCCATCGTCGCGGCGGGGTCGCGGTGGGCGCCGCCCGAGGGCTCGGGGATGATCTCGTCGACCACGCCGAGGGCGAGCAGGTCCGTGGCGGTCAGCCTGAGCGCCTCGGCCGCGCGGCCCGCCTCGGCGGCGTCGCGCCACAGGATGGCCGCGCAGGACTCGGGGCTGATCACCGAGTAGATGGCGTTCTCCAAGATCAAGACGCGGTTGGCTACGCCGATGGCCAGGGCGCCGCCCGAACCGCCCTCGCCGATCACCACGCTGACCGCCGGGACCCTCAGCTCGGCCATGCGCTGGATGCTCTCGGCGATCACCCAGGCCTGGCCCTGCTCCTCGGCGGCCATGCCGGGATAGGCCCCGGGCGTGTCGATCAGGGTCAAGACGGGCAGGGCGAACCTGTCGGCCAGCTCGAACATGCGCATCGCCTTGCGGTAGCCGCTCGGGTGGGCCATGCCGAAGTTGCGCTCGATGTTTTCCTTGGTGCCGCGGCCCTTTTGCTGGGCGATGACGACCACGCTTCTGTCCCTCAGCCTGCCCAGCCCCGTGACCATGGCCGGGTCGTCGCCGAGGGTGCGGTCGCCGTGGAGCTCGGTGAAGTCCTCGAGCATAGTCTGGATGTAGTCGAGCGCGGTGGGCCGGCCCGGCGCCCGCGCCACCTGCACCCGCTGCCAGCGCGTCAGGTTGGAGAAGGTCTCCTCTTTGAGGCGCTCCAAGCGGTCCTCCAAAGCCTTGAGCTCGAGCGACAGGTCGATGTTCTGCTCGCGCGCATAGGCCTTCATGTCATCGATGCGCGCGGCGAGGTCGTCGATCGGCTTTTCAAAGGGCAGTGCCACGAGGCTCCCCTGCCGTCTCCCCTGCCGTCTCCCCTGCGTCGTCTCCCGGGTTCTCCCCCGCGCCGTCTTTCGCCTCTCCCGCCGGCTCACGCGCCTCCGGGACGTTTCGCAAGAGGCGCAGGTAGCGCGCGAGCCTGTTCTTGAGCTCGGGTCGCGCGACGACGTCGTCGAGCATGCCCTTCTTGAGCAGGAACTCCGAACGCTGAAAGCCGTCGGGAAGGTCCTGCTTGATGGTCTGCTGGATCACCCGCGGGCCGGCGAAGCAGATGAGCGCCTTGGGCTCGGCGATGATGAGGTCGCCCAGGGTGGCGAAGCTGGCGGTGACGCCGCCCGTGGTCGGGTCGGTCAAGACGCTCAGGTAGGGCAGGCGCTTCTTGCGCAGGCGCGCGAGGGCGATGGTCGTCTTGGCCATCTGCATGAGCGAGAGCGCGCCCTCCTGCATGCGCGCGCCGCTCGAGGCCGCCACCACCACCAGCCCGCGCCCCTCTGCGGCCGCCCGCTCGGTGGCCCGGGCGATCTCCTCGCCGACCGCCGAGCCCATCGAGCCGGCCATGAAGCCAAAGTCCATCACCACCAGGGCGACGGGCTGCCCCCCCAGGAGCGCGCCGCCCGCCACCACGGCGTCGGGGCGGCCCAGCTTGTCCTGGTAGCGCTTCATCCGCTCGGGATAGGGCTCGGTATCGACAAAGAGAAGCGGGTCCGAAGGAAACACCGCGCCCGACCACAGCTCAAAGGAGCCCTCGTCGGCGAGCAGCGCGACGCGCGCCTCGGTGGGCATGCGGTAGTGGTGCTTGCACTCGGGACAGAGGTAGAGGTTGGCGACGAGGTCCTTGCGGTAGACCTGGGCGCCGCAGGAGTCGCACTTGATCCAGAGGCCGGCGGGGCTCTCTTCACCGTCGCTGCGCTGCGGGCGCTTGCGGCGAAACCAGCGCTCGAGGGTCATGGGGTGCGCCTTGGCGTGGCCTGAGGGTGCTGTTGCACCCTTAGAGCCTATCCCAGCCGTGCGGGCTTGCGCAAGCGACTTTGACAGCAACCCACAGGCAACCCACAGGCAACCCAAAGGCAACCCAAAGGCAACCGCGCGAGCGGCACTGTCCGCGCGACACTTGTCGGAGGCGCCAAAGCTCGTTATGCTTAGCGTTAATGGATAGCACCGTCAGCGTAGTGCTCGTGACCAATGTGGGCCAAGGCTTCGGCCGCGCCATCGCGCTCGCCTACGGCCAGGCCGACTTCGACGTGGTCTGCGCCGACAAGGACGTGGACCTCGCCGCCAAGACCGCCGCGGAGATCGAGGAGCTCGGCGGCCAAGCGATTCCCATCGCCGCCGACATGACCACGCAGCTCGACGTGCAAAACGCCTTTGAAAAGGTTTACGAGATCTTCGGCGACCTCTCCGGCGTCGTCCACGTGGCGCCGTTCGAAAGCCACACCCGCTTTCGCGATTTGGCCGAGGGCGAGTTCGCCGAACTCCTGGACGAGACCTTCAAGAGCAGCTTTCTGACGCTCAAGACCGCCGCGCGCATGCTGAGCCGCTCCTGGCTGGTCCTGGTGGCGCCGCCTCTGGACGCGGGCGAGCCCCACATGGCGGCCATGCGCGGCGCCGTCGCCGAGCTGGCCAGGGCCTTCGACGCGCGCTACGAATCGCTGCGCGTCAACGTGGTGGTGCCCTCGAGGTCCGCCTCGGACCCCGTTCACGACGCCGCGCTCGTCGCCAGCATCCTCCACTTGAGCACCGCGGCCGGCTACGGCGTCTCGGGTCAGGAGCTCAAAGTCAAGCTGCCGCCGCCGCCGCGGCTCATCGAGTCGCTCCTGCCCGAGGTGCAGGCGGCCTTGAACGAGAACACCCGTCAGGACGACCTCGAGGCCAGCCTCTACGACGAGGAGAGCGAGGACGAAGAGGATGCTGTCGCCGGCGCGACGGGGAGCGTCGCCGACAGCGCCGGCGAGGGCTGGGAACCGAGCGGCGACGGCGAAATCGAGGACGACGAAGAGGAGGGCTTTTTGCAGCGCGTTTCCTACTCGGGCAAACTGCCGCGGGACTCGTACTAGCGTGACCCTTAGCTCCTCACCAGCCAGGTTCTCACCAGCCAGCTCCTCACCGGCATGAACCCAGCAATGTGAATTGCCCCTTCTGCTCGTCGAGCGACACCCGCGTCATCAACTCGCGTCCCTCGGACGAGGGTGTAGCCATCCGCCGGCGGCGCGAGTGCCCCGCCTGCGGCCGCCGCTTCACCAGCTATGAGCGGGCGCAGTTCGAGGCGCTCATGGTCGTCAAGCGCTCTGGCCGGCGCGAGGCCTTCAATCCCGACAAGCTGTTGAGCAAGATCCAGATCGCCTGCAACAAGCGCCCCATCACCGACAAGCAGCTCCGCACCTTCGCCTACGCCTTCGAGGATGAGGTGCAGGGCCCTGAAATAAGCTCGGAGGAGATCGGCGGCCGAGCCCTAAAGTTCCTAAAGAGCTTGGACGACGTGGCCTATATCCGCTTTTTGAGCGTTTACCGAGATTTCGATTCGGTAGACCGCTTTATCGAGGAGATCCGCGAGCTCGCCGAGTCTTCTTGAGCTAGGCCCTCGAGCCCGAACGGCTTGAGGGCCTTCGCTTGGTCAGCTCAAGTCGGAGGCGTAACCCAACCGGCGCCACCGAAGCCTTGAAGCGTCTTCAAGCTTCCCCCAAGGTCTCCTGTGCCAGCTCCCGGTCCAGGCATCCCCAAGCTGCGCCACGATGTCGATTAGGGAAGGGCGTCGCGCAGGCGCTTCAGGTTGTCAGCGATGGTGGCCTTGAGGGTGGTCTCAGCGGTGTCCTTGGCGCCGAAGACCGCGCTGCCCGCCACCAGCACGTCCGCGCCCGCTCGGGCGGCCTGGGCGATGGTGCTGGCGTCGACGCCGCC
>JALZLY010000207.1 GCA_030858465.1 Deinococcota bacterium | reverse complement strand
CCCCCTCCAGCACATCGTCGAGGGCGAGGACGGCCGCACCGCCAACGCCCCGGAGAACTTCGCCTGGGTGAGGGACTTCCAGGCCTTTGTGAGGTCGGTGGACCCGGACGCCTTTGTCGTCGGCGAGACCTGGACCGACACCCAGACGATCGTCCGCTACCACGAGCAGGCCGATCTCGACATGTCCTTCAACTTCCCGCGGGCGAGAACGATGATCGAGACCGTCAACCGCCGCAACCCCTTCAACCTGCAATTCCTGGTCGAGCAGGACATGCGCCTCTATCCCGACGGCGCCTGGGTGGGCACCTTTCTCGCCAACCACGACCAGCCGCGCCTCGCCACCACCCTGCGCGGCGACGTTTCTCGGCTCAAGCTCGCCGCGGGCATGCTGCTAACCCTGCCCGGCACGCCCTTTCTCTACTACGGCGAGGAGATCGGTATGCCCAGCGGCCCCGGCGACCGCGACGAGGAGAAGCGCACGCCGATGCGCTGGGAGGCGGGGCCGCAGGCGGGCTTCACGACGGGCAGGCCCTGGTACGCCTTTTCGAGCGAGGACGAGGCGGTTACGGTGGCAGCGCAGCTGGGGGACCCGGACTCGCTCTTGAACTGGTACAAGACGCTGATCGCGCTGCGCAACAGCAGTCCGGCGCTCGCTCACGGCCTTTACGAGACCGCGCCCCTGGACGTGCCGAACGTCTACGCCTTCATCCGCTCCTCTGCAGCCGAGCGCATGCTGGTGGTCGCGAACTTCAGCGCGCAGGAGCGCGAGGCGGACCTGACGGACCTGCTCGGCGCCGACGCGGCGCGCGACCTCATCAGCGGGGAGACGCTCGAGGCGGTGCTCACCTTGGGGCCCGTCAGCATGATCATCGTCGCCCTGGGCGACTAGCTGGTGTCACCCTTGCTCAGCCGGCGGGCGCAAGCTTTTCCTCGAGCTAAAAGCAGGCACGCCGTCACTCCCTCGTGCCTTGTGGGTCTTTAGGTTCGGAGCGAAGGGGTCGCTCTCGAGCTTGCGGAGGCCTGCAAAAACAAATTCATGCACCAATCAACCTCGAGTGCAGTACCAGGCTCGACGACAGCCATCAAAAACAGTCTACTCCGAACCGGGCTGCCGAGGAGGACGGGATTTTGCCCTCTGCTGGCATCTGCCCTATACTTGTGCCCTATACTTAGTCGGATGAGCGATACAACGTTGGGTGAAACGAAGAGCAAGACGAAACAGCAGGGGACTCCGGCCAGGCGGCGCGTCTTCTCGGGGGTGCAGCCCTCAGGCGAGCTCCACATCGGCAACTACCTGGGCGCGCTCAGGCAGTGGGTGCGGCACCAGGACGCGAGCGACAACGTCTTCTGCGTCGTCGACCTGCACGCGCTGACCATCCCCGAGCAGATCGACCCCGCGGCCTTGCGCGACAGCGCGCGCAAGGTGGCCGCGCTCTACTTCGCCAGCGGCCTTGACCCCGAGCGCAACATCGTCTTCATCCAGTCGCGGGTGCGCGAGCACAGCGAACTCGCCTGGATCTTTAACTGCACGACCCCCTTGGGCTGGCTCCAGCGGATGACCCAGTTCAAGGCGAAGTCCCGGCAGTTTGAAAGTATCGGCTCGGGCCTGCTCGTCTACCCCACCTTGCAGGCGGCGGACATCCTGCTCTACGACACCGACGAGGTGCCCGTCGGCGAGGACCAGCGCCAGCATATCGAGCTGACCCGGGACATCGCGGTGCGCTTCAATCACCTCTTCGGCGAGACCTTCGTCTTGCCCAAGGCGGTGATCCCCGAGGTGGGCGCGCGGGTCATGGGCCTAGACGACCCCGAGACCAAGATGAGCAAGAGCCTCGCCGTGACCCGCCCCGGCCACGCCATCGGCCTGCTCGACGACGCTCGTACCATCAAGAAGGCGATCATGTCGGCGGTGACGGACTCGGCGCGCGAGACCCGCTTCGAGCAGGCCTCGCCGGGGGTGCGCAACCTGCTCGGCCTCTACCGGGTGCTCAGCGGCGAGAGCCGGGAGGCCGTGGAGGCGAGGTTCGCGGGCCAGGGCTACGGCCAGCTCAAAAAGGAGGTCCTGGAGGCGGTCCTGGCGACCCTCGAGCCCCTCCAGGCGAGCTACCGCGAGCTCATGAAGGACCCCGCTTACCTCGAGGCCACGCTCGAGCGGGGCGCCGACAGGGCGAGGGCCATCGCCTCGAAGACGATGGCGCGGGTGAGAGGGGCGACGGGCCTTGGTTAGCCTTTGTGGGGCTGACTGTGGAGCTGAACCGGGTGGGGCTGAACCGGGTGGAGCTGAACCGGGCCGAGAGTGAAGGAACGCGTGCTCTTCGTCTTTCTGGACGGCGTGGGTTTGGGCGCGGAGGAGTCCGCTCACAACCCTTTGGTCGCCGCCGAGACGCCTTTTTTGGATGGCCTGTTGGGTGGTCGGCTGACCTTGGCGCGGGGCTCCCTCAGCGAGGAGAAGCTGCTCTTTCGGCCCTTGGACGCCCGGCTCGGCGTACCCGGCCTGCCGCAGTCGGCCACCGGTCAGACGGCGCTCCTGAGCGGCCACAACGCCGCCGCGCTGATGAACCGCCACTACGGCCCCTACCCGGGACCGACGCTCAAGGCCGTGCTCGAGGCCGGAACGCTCTTCTCGGAGCTGCGGGGGGCGGGCAAGACGAGTGCGCTGGCCAACGCCTACCCGGAGGGCTTCTTCGAGGCGGTGAGGCGCGGTCAGCGTCGCCTCAACGTGCCCGTCTACAGCGCGCTGGCCGCCGGGCTCGCCCTCAAGACGGCCGAGGATTACCTGGCGGGCGAGGGCACCAGCGCCGACCTGACCGGCAGCTACCTGCACGCGCTCGAGCCGCGCCTGCCCGAGCGCGGTCCTGAAGAGGCCGGGGCTTTGCTGGGGGCGTTCGCCCAGGGGCAGCCCTTCACCTTTTTCGACTTCTGGCTCAGCGACGCCGCCGGGCACCGCTGGCCCTTCGCCGAGGCCGTTTCGCTGGTGGAGCGGCTCGACGCCTTTTTCGCCGGTCTCGTCCCGGCGCTGAACGGCACGACGCTGGTGCTAAGCTCCGACCACGGCAACATTGAGGACAAGCGCGTGAAGACGCATACCCTGAACCCCGTACCCCTCCTCGTGCTTGGAGCTGTGGCCGCCTTTACGGGCGCGGCCAGCCTCGTGGACGTGGCGCCCGCGGTTCGGCGGACCTTGGGCCTGAAACCCCAGCTCCTAGAAGCCCAGCCGCTAGAAACCCAGCACCAGGAAGGCCTCGTACCAGGCGCCCGCGACGAGAAGCAGCAGCGCTAAAGGCAGCGTGAGCAGGAGCTTGGCGAGGCCCTCGCGGTAGCCGCCGAAGCCCTTGCGGATGAGGGTGACCAGGAACATGCCGCCACCGGCCGTGACCAGGATATAGGCCAGGAGCTCCAAGAGGATGACGGGCGACTGCAGCAGGAGTAGCGCCGGGTCCAGGTTGAAGCCGAAGGGAATGCCCAGGGTGTAGAAGCGGGCGGTATTCAAGAGGTAGGCGGGCAGGGCGAAGAGGTAGGCGGGCAAGAGCGTGGTGAACAGCGTGCCCATGGTGAAGTTCCAGTAGGTGATGGCCCCGGCCAGGCCCGCCACGTCGCCCGTTTGCGCGATCTCGGCGACGCCGATGGTCTGCAGGCTCGAGTCGATGATGCCCACCAGCGCGGCCTCGCACTCGGCGGGCAGGGCGGTGCCGGTCAGCATGCCCAGAAAGAAGACGCCGTAGAGCAAGGCGACGGTGGCGACGACCAGGCGGCGGTGCTCGCGGATGACCGCCAGGCCCCGCTCCAACCAGCGCCGCAGGAACGACGGGGTAAAGCTCAGGTAGAGGAGCAGCGCGGTGAAGAGGACGAAGGCCCAGCCCGCCGCCGGACCGGCGAAGAAGTCGGGCAGGCGCGGGCCTGGGCTGCTCGCCCGGAAGCCGACGTGCTCGGCCTGCCACGAGCCGTTGGTCTGGGTGAGGACCGCCTCGACGACCTCGAGGCGGTCCTCACCGACGGCGGCG
>JALZLY010000206.1 GCA_030858465.1 Deinococcota bacterium | reverse complement strand
GGTTATGGTCGTCCTGGTCTGTGGCCGTCCCGGTTTATGGCCTTCCCGGCCGCCCTGGGGGCGGTCCGCCGGGAGGCGGGCCAGCGGGTCTACCCACTCCGGGCGGCGGTCCGGCGGGGCTGCCGTTGTCGCCCTCCTCAGCGCCCGGCGCGCGGAAGTGCGCATTGATGCCGAGGTTGAAGGGGTCACCGCCGCTGCTCTGTCCGCGCCCCCGGAAGTGAAGGTTCGCCTTGCCGCCCTCGTCGGTAGCAGCGAGTTCGTAGCTTCCGCTCACGGTGAAGCTGGCGCTCTCGCCGGGTGCTACGGTGATCGGCAGGCCGGACGCCGCGCCCGTGGCAGCAGGCGCCTGACCTCTGGGCCGCGGCGAGGTGCGAACCAGGTCGAGACGGTCGATGGTCACGGTGCGGGCGCTGCCCGCGGCGCTCGAGACGGTGACGGTGAACGCGTAGCCGCCCCGAGCCGGCACATCCTCGAAAAGAAACGAGCTGGTCCAGGTCAGCGTGACGCCCGGCGTGACTTCTTTGGTGCTCTCGTCTGTGGCCGCGCCGTCCTGGCTGGCGAGCGCCGCGACGGTTGCCGGACTTTCCGCGAGGCTGGCGCAGCCCGAGATAATCAGCAGTATGGCCGCTGCCCCGAGCCATCCGTAGGTATGGATACCTCTCTTATGGATACTTCGCATCTTACAGCCCCTTTCGCTGTGTCGGCTGCACGTGGTGTTGGCTACACGTGAACGTTTGGTCTGGATGCTGATTGCTATCGCCTCCTCACCGTGGTTTGCCTACTACCCTAGAGCAGGAACCTGAAGGGAGGCTGAAATCCCTCCGCCACGCCGGGCCGTCGGAGCTCGGCTCAGGGACGGCCGGGAGGGGAGGGTGGTGTGGAGGGGGCGCCGGCCGGGGGGCCCTGTCTGCCCCAGGGCGGCCCGGCCCAGGGCGGCGAGCCCATGCTCGGACGGATGTCCATGACCGCGCCGTCCTCACGGGTGACGCTAAAGGCCTCGAAGCCGCCGTTCTTGGGCCGACCGACCACGCTCACCGCCTCGCCGAGGCGGAGGTTCAAGGGCTGCCACCAGGGCGGCCCGGCGTCGATGAGGATGACGCCGGTCTCGTCCTCGAGCGCGAAGGTATTGCCCATGACGGCGACGACGTTGCCGGAGAGGCTGAAGGACTCCAGCGCCCGCAGGTCGCCGATGGCGGTCTGGTTCGTTTGGGCCAGGGCGGCACTCAAGAAGGCGAGCGCGGCGACGAGGGGCAGGTATCTCAAAGCCAGGTTCTTCAAAGCGTTGTGCATCTTACTCTCCTTTCAAGAACCAGGGTAGGGGCGCTGGCTGAAACGAGGCTGAAACGTTTAGGGGTAGCGCCAGGGGCTCCGCGCGTGTTCATCCTGCCAGTCCGACATGTCCCTCGGCTCGAGCGCGCGGCTTAGCTGCATCTCGCCGACCGAGCGGCCCCGGTAGACGAGCAGCAGCCGGTAACCCTCGCCCTCGTCAAGGACCAGATTAGCCAGCGAAAGCTCGCCGAGCACCCTGTCCCTGACATGGGCGAGGACGCCTTCCGGGGAGAGGCGGGGCGGCAGCGGGGGCACGCGCGTCTCGAAGCCGAGCGGCAGCGGTTGCAGGCCCCTGGGGTGAAGGGCGAGCCGGGCGAAGGCCCGTCCGCCCTGGCCGAGCCGCAGTTCGACGGGCCTGGGCCGCGGCGGGCCCCCGCCGCGTCTCGGGGCGAGTTGGTAGAGGGCGACGGGCTCGAGCGTCTCTAAGAGCGTGGTCGCCGCGCTCAAGACCTCGGCCGCCTCTTCGGGGGAAAGGGCAAGGCCGGGCTGGGCGAGGCCGGTGCCGAGCAGCCCCGCCACGAGCAGCCCCGCCACGAGCAGCCCCGCCACGAGGCGCGCGAGGGGCCTAGCCATCGCCGCGCTCCGGCAGAGGAAAGTCGAGGCTCACCGCGGCGCCGCCCGCCGGGCTGCGGCCGAGCTCGAGGCCGCCGCCGTGGACGTCCATCACCGCCCTGACGATGCTGAGGCCCAGCCCCGAGCGCCCCTCCTCCGCCCAGTCCGGTACCCCTGCGCCGAAGCCCTCGCCGCCGTCTTCCAGGTGCAGGCGGGTGTAGCCGCCGCCGCGCTCCACCCACAGTCGGTAGGGCGGGGCGCCGTGACGGCGGGTATTGTCGAGGAGGGTGTGCAGGGCC
>JALZLY010000205.1 GCA_030858465.1 Deinococcota bacterium | reverse complement strand
GCCTCGCCCTCGTCCTGGGGCGGGACGAGGCGCTGCGAAGGTGCATCCGCGCGTCCTTCATGCCCGTCCTCCTCGACCCCTGGGAACGCCCCGACCTCGCCGCCCGCCTGCGCCTAGCCTCGGTTGCCCTGACGGGTACGGCCGGGCCGCCGCTCCTCGCCCTGCTGACCCATGAGGGCCTGCCCTTCTTGAGCTACCCCTGCATGTGGCCCGAAGGGCGCGAGCCTTACCCCTCGCTGCTATCGCTCCTGCGCTCGGTCTCGGAGAGCTACGGCGAGCGGAGAGACGCGCTCGCTCTAGAGGCACGCGCGCTGCAGGCAGGGGCGTCGGGCGGCTCGGCCTTTACCTCCTTTCAGGGTTTTTGGGAAGGGGCCAAAGGCGAGCTCGATGGGCGGCACGGAGGGCTGCGCGAGCTTCCCAAGCACCCCAACGTGCCGCTGCTCTGGCTGCTGCTGGGGGCTGCCGAGCGAGGTTTTGCGCCCGCGCGCGACCACCTCCTCAAGACCCTGGAGGGCATGACCAAAGGAGGCCTACTCGACCAGCTCGGCGGCAGCTTTCACCGCTGCGCGCGCGACGCGCGCTGGGTCGTGCCGCACTTCGAGAAGCCGGTGCCGGTCAACGCCGGGCTGGCTGCCGTCTACGCCCGCGCCGCGACGCTCTTTGACCGACCCGACTTCGCCGAAGTCGCCGAGGGCGCCGCACGCTTCGCCCTGGCCAGCCTCGAGAACGGGGTCATTGCCCTCGCCTCCGACACCCGTTACTACACCTGGACCTCCGAGGAAGTCATGAGCAGCTTGGAGCCCGCCCTCGTCCAGGTGCTCGGCCTGCACTTCCACCTCACGCCCCATCCCTCGCCGCAAGTCCTCTACCGCGCCCTCGAGCCGGAGGCGATGGCGGCGCGAGGGCTCGAGCCGGAACTCGCTCGAGCGCGCCTCGAGGCGGGCAAGGCGCAGCTCGGCCTCATCCGCGCCCAGCGGCGGTCTCCGGAGCTGGTGACCGCGCAGGCGCTCAGTTGGCAAGCAGAGAGCCTGCGCTGGCTGCTCGAGGCGGCAGGATGCGGCCTCGAGTTCCCTCACGAAGCCTTGTTTCGGCTCCTCGAGGCGCTCGTGGCTCGGCCTTTTGACGCGTCCTCGGGTTACGTCCGCACGGCGGGAGAGGGGTGGCTCGAGGATCAGGCGTCCGTCTGTCTGGCCTGTCTTGCCGCCCACCGCCTGACGGGGGCGTCTGGACACCCAGGCGAAGAGCACCTGGAGGCGGCGCGGCGAGCAGCCGATGCAGTCCTGACGAGCTACCTGGACGCGCGCACGGGCACCTTGTCGGACAGGCCGGGCAGCCCTGTCGAGACGCAAGACGTGGTGGATCACGAGCTGTCTTCCGCCGTGGGCATGACCCTCGGCGCTCTGGTCGCCCTTGCCCGAACGGAGGAGGGTGGCCGCTATCTCGAGGCTGCCAGGGCCGTCGCCCGTCGTTACGAGGGAACTGCAAAACTCGTCGGTGCCAGGGCGAGCGCTTTCTGGCGGGCACGGCTTGACCTGACCTGAACGCGCACCGCTCAGCGCAAGGTATCCAAGTAGTCGAGGAGCGCGATGAAGTCCTCTGATGGCAAGTTGATCGCCGGCATAGTGTTGCCCGGCTTGAGGCCCTGAGGATCGGCGATCCAGCCGCCTAAGTTGCCGCGGTTGTTCTCGAGCATCCTGGCCGCCAGGGTGCGGCGGCTGACCAAGTGGGTGAGGTCGGGGCCGACCTCGACGGCCGCCTCCGAGGCGCCGCGAATCGTGTGGCAGAGCGCGCAGGGGGTGCTCACGAAGACCTCGAGGCCCCTCCTCGCCAGCGCCGTCTCGGGCTCGGTCGCCTCCTGCGCTTGAAGCTCGAGCCAAGCCGCGAAGTCGTCCCGGCTCTGCGCGATCACTAAGAACTCCATGTTGGCGTGCTGGAGCCCGCAGAACTCCGCGCACTTGCCGAAGTACTCGCCCGGCTCGTCCGCTTGCAGGTACATGGTGTTGCTCCAGCCCGGGACCATCTCGATCT
>JALZLY010000204.1 GCA_030858465.1 Deinococcota bacterium | reverse complement strand
GTGCCTAATCACCCTCTTCGCCGAAGTCGGTAAAAACCTCGCCGGGCGACAGGTCGTACCAGGCGCCCGTGGCGCCGTCCAGGATGAGGGGTGGCAAGGTCGTGCCGAGCGCGACGCCTAGGGCTATGCTCTGCGCCAGATCACGCCCCAAACACCCCGAAAACCAACCTCCCGTGGTGCAGGGCGGAGCGGTGAGAAATATCAAGGTGCCCACGGCCAGTCCGGGCACGACGTCGAGCGCGATCCAGGTGGGGTCCACCGTGTTGGCGATGTGGATGAGGCGCTCCTGGCCGCGGTAGCGCAGGATGACGTCGTGGCTCTTGGCGACATCAAGGCCGATGGTGAGGGGCGTGGTCCCGTAGAACTCGCCGTCGATGATCACCTCGGCGCCTTCGGGTGCCGAGGTGAAGGCTATGTCCTGGGCCGTCCCCTTGGCGACGAGGGCGCAGCCGCTCGTCAAGAGGATCAGGCTAAGCCAAAGGACTGCAAGGTTGGCCCGCTGGGCCGTCGTGTATGCCACGTTCATGGGCTTTTCTCCTATCGGCTGACGAATATGCTGACGTTCAGCTCGTCATGGTGGAGAGTGATGGGGGCCGCCAAGGCCCCCATAGGAAGAGGCTGATCAGGGGGCGGGCGGCGTGGTCGTGACGCTCAGGTAGTAGAACCCTATGCGTGAATGATCGCCGCTAAAGTCAAAGTCGGGAAAACCGCTCACCGCGAGATAGTAGGTGCCAGGTGCGAGGCTTTGCTCGAGATAAGGGTCAAGGCCGTCGTCATCGTCGCTGATGGCGATTTCGCCAAGGCTGCTATCGAAGAGGCCCATGACCGAGTCGAGACTCGAGCCGAGGCTCCAGGCGTCTATGTCAGCAACCACGGTGGCGGCTGTCGTCAAGGTAAAGCGGAACCAGTCCACATCGCTCGGTACGATATTCAGCTCAGGGCTCGAGAAGTCGAGCGTGATGAGTTTTGCCATCGAAGGGATGTCGTTAGGTTCATACTGATCAGGCTCCGGTCTGGGCATGACGAACACCGTGACCTGAGCCGTGCTGCTCTGTCGCTTGTTGGTGGCCGTGAGGGTGTAGGTCGTGGTCACCTCAGGCGACACGGCAATCCACTCCTGCCCGGTCACGTCGCCTATTCCCTGGTCGATGCTCAGCCTGGTCCCGTCCGGGGCCGTGACCCACCAGCTCAGGTAAGCGGATTGCCCTTCGTAGATGGTCTGCGGCCAGACATCAAACCACTCGATGATGGGACCGCGCCGATCGATGGTGACCGTGTGCGATCGGGTTTTGCTCAAATAACCGTTGCCGGACAGTCCCTGAAGGAGGTTGGTGGTCCCCCTCGAGACGCTGCCCGACACCTCGGTGGAACGGTTGCTCCACTGCCAGCGTGAGTTGCTTCTGTAGTTCGGGTACCTCTCTTGATAGCGGTTCTTTTCCTGCCAGAGGTCGCCCGCGCCCTTCCAAGCCAGATTCACTCGGACAGTGAAGGTTTCGTCAGAGGAATAGTCGTAGACTGCGACGCTGGTTTTTAGCGTCGCGGACTTGAGGTTGCCGCTCACCTTGAAGGCGTTGTTTGCCAGCGTGGTGTGGCCACTCGCATAGGAGTACGAATCCGTGCAGAAGTCATACCGGTAGATGTCGACATACATCCAAGATTCTCGGCTGCCCGATCCAGGGCCGCTTTTTGACATGCCCTTGCTGGCGTAGACGTCCACGGAAGAGTAAGAGCACTCATCCCAGTCGGAGAAGTAGGCGCTGGCGCTGTTAAAGGAGTACCTCTGGTTCAGTGCTGACGTACCGAGGGCTTCCGGCGTGGAGGGCTGGACCTGCGAGCAGGCGGCGAGCAGGACCAGGGTCAAAGCGACGAAGCCAAAACGCAACGTGTTTCTCATGGGTATGCACCTCTTGCGCCCCCGCTCGAGGGGTTGCGCGTGAACGGCTGCACGGTGAAAGGACATCGGCTGATGAGCGCACTTGGAGCTAACTTGCCTTGGCGGCCTGACCACCTCCCTAGCTCGAGTTGCGATCACTCTAGAGAGTTCAGCGTTATGCGCGCGTTACGCGAAACGTCACGTCCGTGAAAGCGTTCACAAGTGATGGGAATGCTCTTCGCCGACCCGGCGCGCCGGCTGCTCGGTGTGGTCGCCGACCTGGGGGCGGGGGCGAACTTTGTCGCCCGGCGTTGGCGGCTCGCGCTGCTCTTTGTCATGATTCCCGTCCTCTACGGCGCGATGGGCGGCCTGGGCGTCCTCGAGGTCTCGGGCATCACCCTCTTGCAACTCACCTTGCCGCACGGCCTGCGCGGCAAGGTGATCGGCCTGGTGCTCAGCCTGAACGGCCTGGGCCTGGGCGGCGGCGCCTGGCTGGCGGGTCGGGCCGAGAGAACGGGCTACTACGCAGTCGCTAGCGGGCTCATCTTGCTGCTCAGCCTGCTGTGGGCGGGGGTGAACGCCAAGCGGCCGCTCGAGCGGCTTGGGACCGTCCCGGACGGGCCGCTGTAGGAGTGGGGAGTAGGGGGTTGCTTGGCTAGGCGCTCGCTGGGCCGGCTGAGCGGCGCGCCGCGCGGAAGGGGCATTGTCAGGAGGGCCGCGAGCGCGTACAATAGTGAGCACCATGATGGTAGGGGCGGGTCATGACTGTCAGATCCAACTGCTGGGCGGCGCTCGCGTCCGTAGCGGCCAGGACTGGCTTGCCTTTGCGCCGGACAACCGCTACCGGCTGCTCGCCTACTTGGCCTGGGCGGGGGACTGGGTGAGCCGCGACCGGCTCGCCGACCTCTTCTGGCCCGACAGTGGCAGCCGCGAGGCCAAGCGCAACCTGCGCCAGCTTCTCCAGCGCCTTTACGGCCTCGCCTGGCTCGAGAGCCAAGGCCATGGCCTCGAGATCGAGCGGCACAGGCTGCGCTGGAGGGTGGCGAGCGACGTCGCTGCGTTCAGGTGGGCGCTCGAGGGAGGCGAGCTCGACGAAGCCCTCTCCTGCTACGGCGGTCCCTTGCTTGACGGGCTGGAGAGCTATAATAGCGTGGAATTCATCAACTGGCTCGAGGCCGAGCGCGCGCAGTTGCACTCGAGCTGGCGGAGCGCGCTGCTGCGCCGAGCCGGGGAGTTGGAGGAGCTGGGGCGGCGTGATAGGGCCGTGACGTTGCTCCGCGCGCTGCTACAGCAAGATGACTTAGACGAGGAGGCGCTGAGAGCCTATATGGGCGCGGCGGCCAGGGGGGGGCACGGGGGAGGCGCGCTAAGGGCCTATCACGACTTTGCCCGGCGGCTCAAGCGGGAGTTCGACCTCGAGCCCACCTCCACGACGAGGCGTCTGGCCCAGGCCATCGAGGAGGAGGACGTGAGCGCCCTAAAGGGGCTGAGCCTAAGCCCGGCCCCTCAAGCGCCCCTGGCCGGCGCGGCCACCTTGTTTATAGGCCGCGAGCGGGAACTCGCCGAGGTGACGCGCCTCTTGTCGCAAGCGGAATGCCGCTTGCTGACGCTGGTCGGCGCCGGCGGGGTGGGCAAGACCCGGCTGGCTCAGCAGGCCATGCGGGAACTGGCTGGGCGCTACGGGGGCGGCAGCTACTTCGTGCCGCTGGAGTCCCTGACGTCTGCCGAGTCCATGCCCTCCAGCATCGCCGCGGCGCTCGGGCTGCAACTGCGTGGTCAAGATGAGCCGCCCTTACAGCTTGCCCGGCACATCGGCAACAGGCACCTGCTGCTGGTCTTGGATAACTTCGAGCATCTGCTCGCGGGGGCGACCCTGGCTACGCATTTGCTGAGCCGTTGCCCCAGGCTCGAGCTGCTCGTCACCTCCCGCGAGCCCCTGAACCTACACGAGGAATGGGTGCTCCTTGTAGACGGCTTGTCCCTGCCCGCGGGCAGGGGGACCGGTTTGGAAGAGGCAAGGGGCTACGAGGCGGTGCGGCTCTTTACCCAAAGAGCCGGACAGATCAGCTTCAAGTTTCTCCTCGACGAGGAAAACCTGCCCGACGTCATCAGGATCTGTCGGCTCGTGGAAGGTTCCCCCCTGGGCATCGAGCTCGCCTCGGTATGGGTGAGGCTGATGCCGGTGGCCGAGATTGCCCAGGAGATCGAAACAACTCTGGATTTCCTGATAGCCTCGACAAAGGATGTTGCCGAGCGCCATAAGAGCCTGCGGGCGACCTTCGAGCACTCATGGGGGCTGCTGACCCCTAAGGAGCAGGAGGTTCTGGCAAGGCTCTCGGTGTTCCGCGGCGGCTTTACCAGGCAGGCGGCTGCCAACATCGCCGGCGCTCTGACCCCCCTCTTGGCCTCGCTCGTGGATAGGTCGCTGGTGCGTTTGCAGCCAAGTGGGCGCTACGACCGTCATCCGCTTCTTTACCAGTACAGCCAGGAGAAACTGGCCCAAAACCCTGAGGAAGAGGCCCGCACCCAAGCCAAACACGGGAGGTACTTTCTCGGCTTGATCGAGGCCAGCCAGGAAGCGGGCGGCAACGACGCGCAGGGACACCGCCAAGTCGACGGGGCCGAGCTTCAGAACGTCGCGGTGGCCTGGCGCTGGGCGGTCGCCAAGGGGCGGGTCGATGACTTGCAGCGGGCCGCCGGGGCGCTGACCGAAGCCTTCGCCAATCGCCCCCGCGACGTGGCGCCGCTCCTCGAGGAAGGTCTCGCCGTCATTCGCGCCCTCCCCGACACTTCTGAGCGGGTGGCGCTGGAGCTGGCCCTGGAGGTCGCGCTGGGTCCTCCCCTGATGATGATCAGGGGCTACGCCGCGCCCGAGCTCGAGGCGCACTTCGCCCGGGCGCGGCGGCATTGCCTCTTGCTTGAAAACGGCCTCTCGCTTGAAAACGCCCCCCAACTCTTCCCGGCCTTGTGGGGGCTATGGGGTTACTACGTGGTGCGCGGCGAGTGCAAAGCGGCGCTCGAGCTTGGCGAGCAGGTCATGCAAGCGGCGGAGCAGGCGGGCGATCTTGCCTTGCAGGCCGAGGCTCACCGGGTGCTTGAAGAATCCCGGCTGTGGCTGGGTGAGTTGGGGGCCGCCCGCGAGCACCTGGAGAGGGCGCTAAGCCTGGACGACGCCCAACCGCGCCTGCCCTCCTTTCTTTACGGGCACGCGCCCGGCGTGACCGTCCGGGGCAGCGGGGCCCTTACCCTGTGGTGTCTTGGCTATCTTGACCGGTCCCTCAAGCTGAGCCAGGACTCCATCGCCGTGGCTCGAGCCTCCCCCCACCCCAACAATCTCGGCCTCGCCCTGACCTTCGCCAACGTGCTCGGGATGTTGCGGCGCGAAGCGCAAGCCACCAAGGCTCTGGCCGAAACCACCGCCGAAATTGGCAAAGAGCACAACATCGTGCTGCTAACGGCGATAGGGACGCTCGGTCGTGGCTGGGCGCTCGGCGAGCTCGGCTGGGCCGACGAGGGGCTTGTCGAGTTGCGGCAGGGCTTGGCCTCCTGGCATGAAACGGGGGCGGGCTTGTGGACGCCCTTTATGTACGCGCTTCTCGCCGACGCGTGCGGCAAGTCGGGCCGCGCCCAAGAGGGCCTGACGGTGCTGGAGAGGGCCTTCGCCCACGTTCTTGCCTTCGGCGAAAGATGGTGCGAGAGCGAGCTTTACCGGCTGAAAGGGGAGTTGCTCCTCGAGCAGGGCGCAGCCGAGGCGGAGGTTGAAGAGGCGTTTTGGGGCGCCCTCGAGGTCGCGCGGCGGCAAGGGGCCAAGTCGTGGGAACTGCGGGCGGTTGGGAGCTTGAGCCGCTTCCGGGTGAGGCAGGGAAAAACCAGGGAGGCCCGCACGCTTCTTACGGAGGTCTGCGGCTGGTTCCAAGAAGGCTTTGCCACACCCGACTTAAAGGAGGCTCGAGAGCTTCTAAGGACGCTGGCCTAGAGAAGTCCTGCCTGGTCCTGCCTGGTCCTGGAGGAGGCAGTGAAAGCGTTCACGAACAGGCTTATCCCCGGCGCTGCCTGCCAGGGGCGGCCCGCAGGAGTGGTTGAAGAGGGGGCGGCCGAACTGCTGGCGCGGGTTGCTCATCATCCGGCGGCCGATCCCCTGACCAGGGCGCTGGCGGGCCGGGTCCTGGCGTTGCCGGACGGGCCGGCCGCGGTGGAGGGCTTGGGTAGGGCGAGGCCGCGAGCTTCGACGAGGTGGTGGAGGAGGTGCTGGGCCGGCTTCTCGACGGGGAGTGATGGGAAGGAGACGCGCCGTTCCTCCTCACCCACCACCTCCGCGCTCAGTCTTTCAGCCGGCTTCAGTCACATGCCGGCAGTGCCGGGCTCGGCGAGCCGCCGGCAAGGTCTAAGTTCAGGCTCGAGCCGAAGTCGTTGCCGCTCCAGCAGTTGCCCGTACCCGTGCCGTCCCAGAGGAGGTCCACGCTGGCCGCGGGGGGCAGGAAGTCGATGGGCTGCGTGCCGCCGTTGCCGGTCGCGGTATTGCCGATGACGCGCACGCGGTCCGGGAACGGCTCGATGTCGCCGACGGGCGTGCCCGCGAGCTCGGCTAAGAGGCCGGTATTGCCCACGCCTATGCCCACGAACTGGTTGCCCGTCACGGTGTTGTATTCGATGATGCTGTCGTCGATGCCGATGATGAGCATCCCCGAGCCGCTGGGTATGAACTGCTCGAGGCCGTGGTCGGCGAAGTTGGGCAGGTTGTTGTCGTGCACATGGTTGCCGCTGAGCCAGATGTTCGAGACCGAGATGGGCGGCGCGTCGGGAAAGCCCGGCAAGAGCGCGACGAGAAAGCCCGCGGCGTTGTTGAAGCTCTCGTTGCCGTACGCCTGGATGAAAGACGAGTTGGTGATCTCGATGCCGGTGACGTTTTCAAAGGTCACGCAGTTTTGGATGGTGATGTCGTGCGAGCGGCGGCCGACGTAGACGCCGGCGTCGCTGT
>JALZLY010000203.1 GCA_030858465.1 Deinococcota bacterium | reverse complement strand
TTTCTTTTTGCGGCGAACCGTCCGTGCCAACTTAACCACCACCGACTTCGAGTCGGTGGGTTGAGGAGCTAGGCTGGAAGCCGGGAATCACTCTAAAGAGATATTCTCCTCGTCGTTGCGCTTGTGGGCGTCATAGTGGTTGTTGATGTACTCGTCGATCATCTCATCCGTTACGTTTCCACTCGTGGCGCTGAAATAGCCTCGTGCCCAAAAGTGTCTCCCCCAGTACCGTTTGCGTACTTCCGGAAACTCCTGCTGCACTTTCCTTGAACTCCTTCCCTTCGCCCGCTTCACAAACTCCGCTACCGCCAGCTGTGGCGGGATCGACACCAACAGGTGGATGTGATCGCTGGATACCACACCATTGATGATCTTTACCCCCAGCTCTTCGGCAACTTGCGCGATAATTGTGCGCACCCGCCGTTGCAACTCGCCGCGCAAAACTCTGTAGCGGTACTTCGTGATCCACACCAGGTGGTAGCGATGGTGGTAGATCGTGTGGCTCCCTTTGCTATAGCTCTTCACCTTCGCAATCTACACGCTGATACCCTCTAGGGCACAAGAGCGTCTCCCGTCTGGAAGACGGGGGTTTAGGACCATTTAGAGGACTATAAAGCGTGGGACTCCGTATTCTTCAGGCGCATCGCGTGAAATGCGTCCTGTGAACTGTAAGGTACTGGCGAGTGACTTATGTGGGCTATGAACTACGGCAACCTGATTGCCTGACAAAAGTAGCAGAGGGTGCTTGCAGGACGCGATAAGGCGTACGCTATGAACTTGTGAACAGTTCCAGCACCCTCCACTTTTACGATACCTTGTTCAAGCTGCTCAGACCATCAGCCTGGAAGGACATCAGGCACTGCAAGACGTTTACCTGGATGGTCATCGGCCTGCTTGGCTCAGGTTGCATCAGCCTGAGCACTTGGGCGGATTATGCGCATGGTCGCGCCAAACAGGCATCGAGCCGCGTCAGGCGCTTTTCACGTTGGCTGGCGAACGACAAAGTCAAGGTGAACGAGCTCTATGCGCCTATCATCCAAGAAGCCCTGGCAAGCTGGGGAAAGCACAGGCTCTACCTGGCCTTGGATACCAGTCAGTTGCCCGGCGGCTACTGTTTGATTCGCGTCAGTGTGCTGTACCGTGGTCGCGCGGTGCCGGTGGTATGGTAGGTTTTGGCGCATGACAGTAGCAGCGTCGCCTTTGAGGTCTACCGTCCGTTGCTTGCTCAAGCGTCCCGCCTCCTGCCCAGCGGGGTGAAGGTGGTGCTGTTGGCAGACAGGGGCTTTTGTGACACCAAGTTGATGAAGTACTTGACGAACGAGCTCGCTTGGCACTATCGCATCCGCATCAAAGCCAACTTGCGCTGCCATCTCGGTCAGGGAGCGAAGATCAAACTCGCGCGCGTATCTCTTGCCGCAGGCGAGGCACGGTTCTGGCAAGGCATATCGCTCACCGCCAAACGCTATGGTCCAGTGTCGCTTGCGCTGGGACGTCCCTACGGCAGTGTCCTTCGCTGGCTGGTGGTGAGTGACGAACCGACCAGCAGTGAGACCTTTGTCGAGTATGGCCTGAGGTTCAGGCTGGAAGAAGAGTTCTTGGACGAAAAATCGAACGGCTTTCAACTCGAGGATACTCGCCTGCTGGGGGCAGCTGCTCTCAATCGTCTGTGTCTGGTGCTGGCCGTGGCCAGCCTTTACCTGGTCGTCCAGGGCAGTGAGGTCGTTCGCCAAGGCCGCCGCCGTGAGGTTGACCCGCACCGCCAGCGTGGCAGCTCTTACCTCAAACTGGGCTGGCGCTATCTCAGACGCTTTTTCTCAGGGGTGGCCTATCCCTTACCCAGCGTGTTGCGGCTTACGGGCGAACCGGACCCGGAAGCTGCGATGGCCTCGAAAACCCAGCACGCTAAACCCAGCAAGAGCGCTTCGACCTTCTCGACTTCCGCAACCCTGAAGAGCTTCCTTGCCTCCCGGTTTCCCTTGCCCTTACCGCATGACCAGAGTTTTGTCAGGCAATCAGGGTCGGGAGCTTAATAATGGGCTTGGCAACACTTGGCGTGGACCAGACTTCGTAAGCTGGCAGGATGGATAAACGACATCTCGGCAAGACGGACATGCAGGTGACACGCTTGGGCTTCGGCCTTTCAGAAATCGGTTCGGCCGACCTTTCGGATACCCACCCTGGCGAGGTGCTTAATGCCGCGCTCGACGCGGGCATCAACTTCCTTGATACCGCCGCCTGCTACGGCCTGAGCGAGGAGCTGATCGGCCAAAGCGTTTCACAGCGGCGTAATGAGTTCTACCTGGCCACGAAAGCTGGACACGTTGTTGACGGCTATGAGGGCGAGGAGTGGACGGCGCGGACCATCCGTGACAGCATTGACCGCAGCTTGAAGCGTCTCAGAACCGATTGCCTCGACTTGGTCCAGCTCCACTCGTGCAGCGTAGCGGTGCTCGAGCGCGGGGAGGCCATCGGAGCGTTGCAGGAGGCGCAGCGTGAGGGCAAGACGCGCTATATCGGCTACAGCGGTGACAACGAGAACGCCGAGTGGGCGGTCGACAGCGGACTTTTCGATACGCTGCAAACGAGCTTCAACCTCGTCGACCAAAAAGCGCGCTTCAACCTTTTCACACAAGCCAAAGCAAAGGGCATGGGCATCATCGTGAAACGGCCCATCGCCAATAGTGCTTGGGGTGCTGAAGAGAGTCCGAGCGGATATGCGGACGGCTACTTTAAGCGGGCGCAGCGGATGCGCGCGACCGAACCCCTACCGGACGCGCCTGCAGACCGGATCGCCCTGGCGCTCGGCTTCACGCTTAAGC
This sequence comes from Deinococcota bacterium, assembly GCA_030858465.1. Taxonomy (NCBI): domain Bacteria; kingdom Thermotogati; phylum Deinococcota; species Deinococcota bacterium. The sequence goes on along the minus strand of JALZLY010000203.1, from coordinate 319 downwards.
ACGACGCCGTGGACGTCGCGATTGTGGGAACAAAGACGCCGAAATACATGCGTTCTAATGTCAAGCTCGTCGAAGGCGGGCTACCTTTGACAGAGGCGACCGTGACCGAGTTGCACCGCCGCTTTGAGGACGTCGGCCGTGACTGGCCCCAGCTGACCTGACGTAGAAAGGGGTGTGCCACGCCGCTAGCTGCGCATAATTAGGCCATGCCGCCTTTCACCTGGACTGATCCCTTCGGCGCCGTCACCGCCGTCCTCAGCCTTGACGGGGAGGCCCTCCGGTCGCTGAGCGAGAGCCGTGGCGCCTTACCTCTGGGCAT
>JALZLY010000202.1 GCA_030858465.1 Deinococcota bacterium | reverse complement strand
GAGGACCTGCGCGGGCTCGAGCGCGGCAAGCCCACCATCAAAGGCGTCGGCCACTCGCATATAGACCTGGCCTGGCTGTGGCGGCTCGCGCACAGCCGCGAAAAGGCCGCGCGCACCTTCAGCACCGTCCTCCACCTCATGCGGCAGTATCCCGACTACCACTTCATGCACTCGAGCCCGCAGCTCTACAAGTTCCTGTCTGAGGACTACCCGGAGCTGTTCGCGCGGGTGGGGGAGAAGATCGCTTCGGGGGCGTGGGAGGTGACCGGCGGGATGTGGGTCGAGCCGGACATCAACCTGCCCTCGGGCGAGTCGCTCATCCGGCAGCTTCTCTACGGCAAGCGCTATATGCGCGAGACCTTCGGTGTGGAAACGAAGGTACTGTGGCTGCCCGATGTCTTCGGTTACTCCTGGGCCCTGCCGCAGATCCTGAAGGGCAGCGGCATCGACTCTTTCATGACCACCAAGATCTCCTGGAACCAGTTCAATCGCTTTCCCCACGACACCTTCCGCTGGCGCGGCCTCGACGGCAGCGAGATCCTCACGCACTTCATCACCACGCCCGAGCGCGGCTCGGGGCACTACACCTACAACGGCGAGTTTCTACCCTGGGACATCAAAGGCATCTGGGACAACTACCGGCAAAAGGACCTCAATGACGAGTTGCTCCTGGCCTACGGCTGGGGTGATGGCGGCGGCGGGCCCACCCGGGAGATGCTCGAGACCGTAGGCGTCATGAAGGACCTGCCGGGCTTTCCCAAGGTGGAACTGGGCCACGTCGAGCCGTACTTCAAGCGTCTGAACGAGCGCCTTGAGGACAAGGACGTGCCCGTCTGGGACGGCGAGCTCTACCTCGAGTACCACCGCGGTACCTACACCTCGCAGGCGCAGGTCAAGCGCGCCAACCGCAAGGCCGAAGTCCTCTACCATGAGGCCGAGTGGCTCGCGGCGCTGGCCGCGGTCCTCGGCGGCGCGGACTACCCCGACCTCCGCGAGGGCTGGGAGCTCATCCTCTACAACCAGTTCCACGACGTCCTGCCGGGCTCCTCCATCCGGGAGGTCTACGAGGACAGCGCTGCGGACTACGCGCGGATCGAGGTCATCGGGAGGAAGGCCCTGCAAGTGGCGCAGGATACCGTCTTGGGGAGGCTCGGGCTCGAGCGGGAGAGCCTGGTGGTCTTCAACGCGCTCTCCTGGCCGCGCGACGGCTTAGTCGAGCTGCCCTGGACCGAGGCGCTCGCTGCCAAGATGCCCAGCCAGGTCGCCCAGGAGGGCGGGCAGAAGACGCTGCTCGTCCACGTCCAGGGTGTCCCCTCGCTGGGCTACCGGGCCTATCCTCTCGGCCCTCACTTCGTGGAGCCTCGCGAACAGTCCTCAGTCCCCAGTCTTCTCACTCCTAGTCCTCTCACCGTCTCCTCCCGCCACCTCGAGAACGCCTTCTACCGACTCGAATTGAGCGAGCGCGGGCAGATCCGCTCGCTGTTCGACAAGGAGCACGGCCGCGAGGTGCTCGCCCCTGGCGCTCGTGGCAACGTCTTTCAGGTCTTCCAGGACAAGCCGCTGGCCTTCGACGCCTGGGACATCGATCCTTTTTATCAGGAGAAGGTGCGGGAGGTGACCGAGCTTGCTCACGCCGAGGTCGAAGAGGAGGGGCCGCTCCGGGCAACGCTGCGGCTGACGTGGCGCTTCTACGACTCGACCATCACCCAGCAGCTCAGCCTCTACGCGCACTCGAGGCGGATCGACTTTCGCAGCGAGGTCAACTGGCAGGAGGCGCAGCTCCTGCTGAAAGTGGCGTTTCCCGTGAATGTCCGCGCTACCAGGGCGACTTACGACATCCAGTTCGGCAACCTGGAGCGCCCCACCCACTGGAACACCTCCTGGGACTGGGCGCGCTTCGAGGTGGTGGGGCACAAGTGGGCGGACCTCTCCGAAGGCAACTACGGCGTGGCGCTCCTCAACGACTGTAAGTACGGCCACGACATCAGAAACAGCGTCATGCGCCTGACCCTGATCAAGTCGGCCGTCCGGCCGGACGCACGGGCGGACAAGGGCGAACACGTCTTTACCTACAGCCTCCTGCCTCACGCCGGGACCTGGCGGGAAGGCGAGGTGGTGCAAGAAGCCTACGCCCTCAATGTCCCGCTGCGCGCCGCCCTTGCCGCGCCGGGAACGACCGAGGGCGGGTTGCCGGGCCACTTCAGCTTCGCCGAGGTGAGCGCCGAGCACGTCATTCTCGAGACCATCAAGCGCGCCGAAGAGGGCGACGCCTGGATCGTTCGCGTCTATGAGAGCAAGCAGTACCGGAGCGACCGGGTCACCCTTCGCTTCGGCCGAAAGGTTCTTCGGGCCTCTCGCTGCAACCTTGTTGAGGAGGTGGTCGAGGAGGGGGATGAGCCGGTTCTCTTCGAGGACGATAGGCTGAGCTTCGCGATTTACCCCTATGAGATCAAGACCTTCAAGATCTGGCTGGCGTAAGGAAGCCTTCCCGCTAGAGGCCGTCTTGCTGGCCCCCCAGCACTCCGTAGGCCCTCAGCCGGTCCTGCACCGCCGCGGAGGCGAGGACCGCGATCAGGCAAGGGCCGCCCAGGAAGAGCAGGGCCACGAGCATCACGCTGAGGGCGGCGATCAGCAAGGTCATCCCCAACAGGACGAGGGTGTAGAGGGGGCTGGCCAGCACTGTGAAGAGGGCGTTGCGATAGGCGTGCAGGAGGCGTTTCTCGCGCTGCTCGAGCAGGTAGGGCAGCGCGTAGAACTGCACCGTCAGCCAGAGTGCGCCCAGCGAGAGCGTGAGCGCCCACAGCCAGGTGCTCCAGAGGGTGCCGAGCCCAGCGTAGAAGTGCAGGCTCGAGGCGATCAGGAGGGCGACGATGACGTTGGACAAGAACCACTTCCAGCCCAGCAGAAAGTGCTCTTGGCCCGCCTGCCAAAAGTCCCTCATGCCGGCGTCCTCGCCACGCGCCAAACTGTTGGCCACGTCGTAGGCCGCCAAGGTCGCCGGAGGGCCCAGGGCGACGCTCAAACAGCAGAGCGCCCACACGACGTTGATCGCCGCCAGGACGACCCAATTGCGCCACCACAGGTCAAAGGCCCCAGCAAAGATCTTGAAAGGAGAAGGGGAATGTTCGGTCATCGGCCACCTCGCCTGTGTCTCAGGACTCGATTCTACCCAGCCGCCCTGTCTTTCCCCGGCGGAGCGAGTGAAATGACAGGGCTGACGCATCTTACTGAGGGATAAGCCGTCTGAGAAGCTGAACACGAAACTCTTCGTTCAACGATTTGCCTTGACGCTTTTCAGATTTTACACTCAAGGCATGGAACATGACCTGAAGGTACGAACAGAACGGGTAGACGACATTCCTGTGCTGCTTGCGCAGCTAGAGAAGATGAAGGTTGCCGAGACGCTGGATGAGCAGGTTGAACGCCACGGCAACCGCCAGGGCTTGAGCATCGGCGAGGTGATGATGGTGTGGCTGGCGTTCATCGTTTCCGAAGGGGATCACCGCATGAACCAGTTGGAAGCGTGGGTAGGAGAGCGCCATGAGACGCTGGGCGGGTGCTTAGGCAGGGAGGTTGAGAGTAGGGATGGCCACATCGCACGGTTGGCGCATGTGCTGGAGCAGCTGAGCGATGATGAGATATGGGCGAGCTACGAGGCCGAGCTTAGGCATTGATGTCCGCCTTGATCATCTTGGCAATCAGCGTGCCGCTACCGGGACCGCGCTTCGGCACCGTCACGTCAAGGTAGGCTTCATCCAGCGACAAGGGCTCTACCAAGTCCGTGAAGGCCGAGAACACTTCCCGGATTTCTCTCGAGACGCTTCTGTACACGTCCGGGCGGGGCTTGATGAACAGCAGCCCAGGGCATTTTTGCTTTGCTAAGCGCGAGGACATGGCACTCCTCACGCCGTACTTGCGTGCTTCGTAACTGGCGGTCATCACCACCCCGCGTTCCCCATCGTGGCCCACCGCGACGGGCTGGCCGCGTAAGCTGGGGTTGTCGCGCTGTTCGGTGGCGCTGTAGAAGGCGTCGAGGTCAACGTGGACGATCTTGCGCATCAACCTCATTATCCACGGTAAAACTTGTAGCTTGAGCATTGCTTAAGCAATACTCCGGACAGTTCAGCTGGGGGTGACAAGAGGGCCGTCAGCTGATAGATAGAGGTATGAACAAACCCATCAGCGACGGCTTGAAAGCAATCATAACCGACGTCCTCACCCACCTACCAGAGGTGAGACACTGGCAAAAGTCGTTTTTGACGACTCTCTTTACGACCATGCTGTTGCTGCCCAGCAAGGTCACGTTTAGCAACCTCGGGCGCTACAGCGCGTTGAACGAGAAGACTTACAGGCGGCAGTTTCGACACAGCTTCAACTTCGACGCGTTCAACCAAGCCTGTACCCTACGGCAACTTGGGACGAACAGGCGACTGGCAGCAGTGATAGACGCATCCTATGTTCCCAAGAGCGGCAAGAAGACGTTTGGGCTTGACCTATTCTACAGCTCCA
>JALZLY010000201.1 GCA_030858465.1 Deinococcota bacterium | reverse complement strand
CTTTAGAGGCCAGGAGGCTGTGTAGGCCTCTTTACGGAAAGCCGCAGGGCGAGGTGCTTAGATTGTAAGTCAGGGTTTAGCCATACGATCCGCGTTAGAGCAGCGCCTGCACAAAACCGGGGACTGGCCTTTAGAACCTGCGCCAGGGAGGAAGCATGAACGAGGAGAACAACGAGAACTTCGACATCATGATTATCGGTGGGGGGCAAGCGGGCACCGCGCTCGCGCAGGTTCTTGCCAAGGCAGGCAAACGTGTCGCGCTTGCCGAGCGCAAGCACTTAGGCGGCTCCTGCGTAAATTTTGGCTGCACCCCGACGAAAGCCGCCCTCGCCTCGGCTAGAGTGGCGCACCTCGCCCGGCGCGGCGCGGACTTCGGCATCACCATTCCCGAGGTCAAGGTGGACTTTGCAGCGGTGCTGGGGCGCGCCAGGGAAATAGCTTTAAGCTCACGCAAAGGCCTGCAGGAGAGTTTTAGTTCGGACAACCCCAAGCTGCTGCGCGGCCACGCCCGGCTCGAGGGCCGGAATACCGGGGGCTTTGAGGTGAGGATAGACGGCCGTCTCGTCACCGCCAAAGAGGTCGTCCTAAATACCGGCACCCGCAGTTTTATCCCGCCCGTCGACGGCTTAAAGGACCTCCCCTTTATCGACGCCGAGAACTGGCTCGACCATGATGACTTGCCCGAGCACCTCATCATCATCGGCGGCGGCTATATTGGCCTCGAGATGAGCCAGTTTTACCGCCGCATGGGCAGCCGTGTCACCGTGGTCGAGGGCGCCTCACAAGTCGCGGCTCACGAGGACGGGGAGGTCGCCTCGGCCTTGCAAAGCTTGCTCGAGGGCGAAGGCGTCGACGTTATGCTGAACAGCAAAGTGAAGCGCGTCACCGCTGCAGAGGGCGGCGTCACCGTAACGATCGAAGGTGAAGACGGCACCGGCGCTATCGCCGCGTCCCACCTCTTTGTCGCCACCGGCCGCAAGCCCAATACCGACGACCTCGGCCTCGACGCCGCCAGCGTCAAAGTGAGCGACCAGGGCATCATCGAGGTAAACGAGCGGCTCGCCACCAGCGTCAAAGGCATCTGGGCGGCGGGCGACATCCGCGGCGGCCCCATGTTCACCCACACCTCCTGGGACGACCACCGCGTCCTCGAGTCGCAGCTTTTAGGTGACGGCGCGCGCACCACCCGGCGCATCGTGCCTTACGCCGTCTTCACCGACCCCGAGTTAGGCCGCGCCGGCATGACCGAAAGCGAAGCGCGTAAGGCCGGCAAAAAGTTCAAGGTCGCCAGGTACGAGATGAAAAAAAACGGCAAGGCGACCGAAATCGGTGAGACCGAGGGCTTTATCAAGGTCGTCGTAGACGCCCAGACCGGCCACATCCTCGGCGCGGCGGTGCTGGCCGCCGAAGGGGCGGAACTCGTCCACTGTTATATCGATCTGATGAACGCGGGGGCGCCTTACACCGTCATCCGCGACGCCCTGCACATCCACCCCACCCTGGCCGAGGCTATCCAGAGCGTTTTAAAGGATCTCTAAGCGCTCCTAAGAGCGGTTGGGCATGGCCCCGGATATCCGCGACGCAACGCTGCCAAAGCAACGCCGCCGGCGCCAGGCGGGAATTGTAACCAGAGGTGAAATTCGCGTGCAGCAGGAAAAAAGTGAGCGTCCCTGGGTATTGTGTTTGACGGAACCTCTGCGAAGCTACCCGTAGGTTGAGTAAGACAAGGGAGGGTAAGACAGGGCGGTGGCTTTCACCCCAGACCCTCGAGGCTCGTCTCGGTAAGCCTCCCACCGCTCCTAACTTGTAAAGGAGATTTACATGAAACGACATAGGTTTTTACTATTCACAGCTTTACTATTCACAACCAGCATGCTGTGGCTCACCGTGGCGGCAGCAAGCTCCCACGCTCAAGAAAATCAAGAGCACATGGGCGGCGCGGCTGTGGTCACGCTGATGCCCGTAGCCGAGCACGGCCTTCCCGAGGGCTTTGGCGAGGAGGAGTGGTTGGCAGCCAGAGGCGTCGCCTTCGTCACCACCAGCGATGCCGGTGAGGACACCATCATGGTCGCCGCTAGCGGTCTGGTGCCAAACGGCATCTACACCCTGTGGTGGGTCATCGAGGAACCCGAGATGGAAGTGGGGCCTGCCGGTGGCTTGCCCGCCAACACCTTCACCGCTGACCGGGAAGGCAACGCCAGGGCGATCATCACCGCCCCCACGGATAACGACTATCAAACCCTGTTGATCGCCTATCACGCCGACTACAGGACCTACGGCGACGAGCCCGGCCAGATGGGTGAGGTGACCTTCAGCCAGCTCATGGGGCCCTTTCCCCGCTCGGCAGGCATGAACGCCATGTCCCAGACGCAGACGGGCATGGGGGACATGCAAACGGGCGACATGCAAATGAGCATGGACATGATGGGAGAAGGTGCCCAGCTCACCGCCCTCGCCGAGACCAACTTGGATACCCTGCCCGCAGGCCCGCTGGCCTGGATCGCCCTCGACCTCGGGGCCTTGAGAGAGGTTAACGTAACGAGCCCCGCGCCCGGCTTTCTCTACGCCCATGAGGGCACCCACAGCGCCACTGCCGACGGTACGGAGGTCATGCTCGAGCAGGGCGAGTCGGTCTTCGTCCCCGAAGGCAGCGAGGTCATGCTGGCGAGCGGCCAGGGTCTCTGGCACATCGTTTTAGCCGACCCAGAGGCAGAGCTTCCCGAGGAACTCGAGGGCGCCACGGTCGCTTTTACGAGCGGTGAACTCGAGGGGCTCCCCGAAGGCCCCGCCGCGCTCCGCTTTTTGCTCGTCGAGCTTCCCATGATGGGCAGCGCCACCACCGTCCACACCCATCCCGGCCCCGAGTACATCTACGTTATGGAGGGCGATATCGACTACGAGACCGGCCTCGCCGACACCGAGACGCTGACGGTCGGCGACGACCGCGCCCTGCCCGCTGATACCGCCGTGCAAAAGCGCAACCCCAGCGACCAGAGGGTCACCTTCTTGTCCTGGTTTATCGTCGACCCGGGCGCGCCCTTCGCGCCC
>JALZLY010000200.1 GCA_030858465.1 Deinococcota bacterium | reverse complement strand
GGTAGTCGAGCCTCTCCGCGGAGAGAATCATCTCGAGAAACTGCCGGTCGCCGAGCGCGTCTATCATGGCAAAGCGGTGGGCCTCGTCCAGGTAGACGCCGCCGGGCATGACGGTGTGGCCGTAGACGCCGAAGCGGTGGCCGGCGTAGCTCAGGTATTCGGGCTTCTTGCGCCACCAGGTCTTGGCCTCATCGTCGTGATAGAAGAAGTCGTCGTAGCGCTGCATGGCGGGCAGCGGCCCGGCGTGCGCGACGTGGACGCCGTGGTAGACCTTTTCACGGGGAAAGGCGCGCAGCCACGCTGCCAGGTCCTCGGGCAGGGCGAGACCGCCCCTCGCCTCGTCGAACTCGTCGTGCCGGAGGCCGCCCCTCGAGCTCAGGCTGTAGCCGTGCTCAAGCGCCGTCTCGTCGTGGTTGCCCAGGATGACGCTGACGTTGCCCCGGGCGCTCTCCGCGTAGCGCCTGAAGCGGTAGAGCTCGAGGATCTGCGCCTCGGCGGCGCGGCGCAGGTGGTCCGGGTTCTGGCAATCGTAGCGCCCGACGCCGGCCGCGAGGGCATAGGCGAGGGCGTCCTTGTAGTGGACGAGGTCGCCGCTGAGGACGACCTGAAAGCGCCCCGCTATGAGCTGCGGTGTCGGCTGCAAGCCGTCGTCGGCGGCCAGGGCCGCCCTCAGCGCGCGCCACAACTCGTCCCACTGGCCGTGCACGTCTCCGATGGCGATGAGCTTGAACATATCGGCTCGGGCAGCGGTCAGGCGGCGTCGGTCTTGAGCAGGGCGCGCAGCCTGCGGTAGAGCTCGCGCGACTGCTCGGGGTTGCCGCCGTAGCCCGAGAACTCGACGACGAGCCTGGCGACCTGCGCGCCCTTGCCCTCCCCCTTGAGGCGTTCGACGAGGCGGTCGATGGCCTTTTGGCCTTCGCTCTTTTGCGGCTTGGGCTCCGGGGCTGGGGGCGTCTCGGCCGGCGCAGCGGGCACCGCCTCGGGCTCGTAGAGGATCTCGCCGGCCTCGGGGTTGTAGTCCACCCAGTAGCTCGCCCCCTGGTCGACGGCAGGCCGCAGGCCGAAGCCCTCGGCGGCGAGGACCAGGGCGTCACGGGCGCGCTCGGCGGGACCGAGCTGAGGCGCGGCGCTCACGGCGGCCTTGCTCACGCCCTCTACGGTAAGCGTGCAGATAACCGCGTCCTGCCAGGGGGTATAGACGTTCGACCAGCCGTCTATCCGCAGGACCTCGTCGAGCCGCGCCGTCACGACCTCCGCCCGGAGTTGCGGCCGGACGCGCGCGCGCTGACCGTCTTCGGCGAGCTCGAGCAGGCGCCACTCCACGCTCTCTTGGCCGAAAGGGCGAACCAGGCGGGCCCAGATACTGTTGTCGGGGTTGACGCCGTCGGGGTTGACGCCGTCGGGGGTAGCGCCGTCGAGAGTGCTGTCGGAGTCCTCCACAAGATGATTATAGAAGGACCGCTCGCCGCGCGATAGCGCGCAGTCTACGCTTCTTCCCTCACGGGCGGAAAAAGGGCGTGCAACGCAGACGTATAATGCCTTAATGCCTCTGTTGATGAGCTGATGATGAGCTGAGGCTGGATGAGATAGCGCGCGTACTGGTGTGATGTGCCCTTAGGAGGCAAGATGAACTACCGCACGTTGGGACGAACCGGTGTCAAGGTATCGCGGTTGTGCTTTGGCACCATGTCCTTTGGCAGCACCTCGGATGAAGCGACCTCCCAGGCCGTCTTTCAGCGCTGCCGGGACGCCGGCGTCAACTTCTTCGACTGCGCGAACGTCTACGCGGGCGGCCGCTCCGAGGAGATCCTCGGCACGCTCATGGCTGATTCTCGAGACGACCTCGTCATCACCTCCAAGGTGTACGGGAAGATGGGTGAGGGCGTCAACCAGCGTGGCCTGTCGCGCCGCCACATCATGCAGGCGGTCGAGGCGAGCCTGAAGCGACTGAAGACCGACCGGTTGGACCTCTACTTCGTCCATCAGTTCGACGCCGACACCCCCATCGAGGAGACCTTGCAGGCGCTTGATAACCTGGTGCAGCGTGGCATGGTCCTCTACCTGGGGGTCAGCAACTGGGCCGCCTGGCAGATCGCCAAGGCACTGGGTATCTCAGCCAGGGAGGGTCTCGCCCGCTTTGAGTGCATGCAGCCCATGTACAACCTGGTAAAGCGTCAGGCCGAAGTGGAACTCCTGCCTCTAGCACGATCTGAAGCGCTGGGCGTCATTCCTTACAGCCCACTGGGCGGTGGCCTCTTGACGGGAAAGTACAGCAGCACGGCCAAGCCGGAACAGGGAAGACTGGTCGAGAACAGCATGTACGGCAAACGCTACGGCGACACGTCTTACTACGAGACCGCCGAGCGTTTTACGGCTCACGCTCAGGAGCGCGGCGTGCATCCCGCGACTCTGGCGCTAGCCTGGGTGATGGCACATCCTGCTGTGACCGCGCCCATCATCGGGGCGAGGGACGTGGAGCAGCTCGAGTCCTCTCTTGCCGCTGTCGAGGTAGAGATGACTCAAGCGTGGCGTGATGAGATATCGGCCCTTTCGTTTGAACCGCCACCTGCTACTGACCGCAGTGAAGAGAGGGTTTAGGGGCTGAAGGCTCTCTAAGGAAAGCGGCAAGGATCTCCGATCGCCGGCGCGTCGCCTTCTGGAAAGACGTGGCGCTGCGCCAGCCTCGCGGTAGACCTGCCGGCGGATAGACTGGGGCGTGAACGCCTACGTGCTCGTCTTTGCCGCCGCCCTCCTCTGGGGTCTCATCGGCGCCTTTTCCAGAGGCCTGCTCGAGATGGGCGTCGCCCCGCTCGAGCAGGCCTTCTGGCGCGCGGCCATCGCGGGCGCTCTCTTCGCGCTTCACGCGGCTTTGGCTCGAGAAGGCTTGCCCAAGAGCGGCCGCGACCTCCTTGGCTTCGCCCTCTTCAGCCTCGTCGGGGTGACGGTCTTTTACGCCTCCTTCGCCCTGGCCGTGGCGGCGGGCGGCATCACCCTAGCGACCATCTTGCTCTACACCGCGCCGGCCTTTGTCGCGCTGCTCGCCTGGGGGCTGCTGCGCGAAACGATGACCGCGCGCAAGCTCGGCCTGGTGGCGATGACCCTCTGTGGCGTCGCGCTCGTGTCCCTGGGCGGCGGCGAAGGGGTGCGAGTCTCTCCCCTCTCGCTCTTCTGGGGCCTCGCCGCCGGCCTCTCCTACTCGAGCTACTACCTCTTCGGCAAGTGGGCGCTTCAGCGCTACGCGCCCGTCGCCATCTACGCCGTGGTCCTGCCCTTGGGCGCCTTGAGCCTCTTGCCGCTGGTGGCTTTCAGCCCCAAGAGCGCGAGCGCCTGGGGGCTCTTGGCCCTGCTGGCGGTCTTCTCGACCTACCTGGCCTACCTGCTTTACTACACCGGGCTGAGAACCATCGAGGCCTCGAGGGCGGTCCTCGTCGCCAGCGTCGAGCCGGCCTTTGCCGCGCTGCTCGCCGCCCTTATCTTCGGCGAGCGCTTCGGCGCCCTGGGCCTCGTCGGCGCCGGGCTGGTGCTCCTGGCGGCGGTCCTGGCCTCGCTGCCGGCGCGAGAGGCCCCGGAGCAAGAGGCGAAGCGCGCCGGCCCGTAAGAGTTTGGAAGCCCCGCGCCCCTAGACTGGACGCATGAGCGCGGCCCTGCTGCTGATCGACGTCATCAACTCGTTCGAGTTCGAGGGCGCCGAGACCATCTTGCCGCGCGCCCTCGAGGCCAGCGCGGCCATCGCCGGGCTCAGGCGGCGCGCCAAGGCCGCGGGCGTGCCGGTGCTCTACGTCAACGACAACTACGGCGACTGGCGTTCGGACTTCAACCACACCGTCAAAGAGGCCCTGAACGCCCGCGGTGGGCCCATCGCCGCGAGGCTTGAACCCGAGGACGACGACTACTTCGTCCTCAAGCCCAAGAACTCGGGCTTCTACGGCACCCCGCTCGAGCTCCTGCTGGCCCACCTCGAGGTCCAGACCGTCATCTTGACGGGCTTCGCCAGCGACATCTGCGTGCTCTATACCGCGAGCGACGCCCACATGCGCGGCTTCGAGGTGATGGTGCCGCAAGACTGCGTGGCCGCCGAGAGCGAAGAGGAGAACAGCCGCACCTTGGAGCTCCTGGCGAGGACCCTGAGCGCCCGCGTGCTGCCCGCCGAGGACATCGACTTAGCAGGCTTGCAGCGCGAGGGCAAGCGCGAGGTCAAGGCGCGCCTGGAAGCTTAGCTCCGCGCGAGGATGCCGCTGAACACCTTGTTGAACACCGTGTAGATGCGCCGCGACTCCTTGGTGAGCAGCGGGCCCAGGACCGCCAGAATGAGGACGTAGAGCGCTGCGAAGGGCTGGAGGATGGGCAGGAGGCCGCCGGCCAAGGCCAGGTTGGCCATGATGATGGAAAACTCGCCCCTCGACACGATGGTCAGGCCGATGTTGGTGGACGCCCTGGGCGAGAGCCCGGCGCTGCGCCCGGCCAGCATGCCCGCCGCGACGTTGCCGATGACGGTGAGCAGGACGGCCAGAAGCGCCGGCCCCACCGCGCCGCCCAAGAGCAGCGGGTTGATGCTCAGCCCGAAGGAGAAGAAGAACACCGCCCCGAAAAAGTCCCGGAAGGGGAGAATCGCGCGCTCGATGCGCTGGCGGTGGCTCGTCTCGGCCAGGACCAGGCCCACCAGCAAGGCGCCGATGGCTTCAGCGACGTGGATGGTCTCGCCAAAGCCGGCGATCATCAAGAGCGCGGCGAAGACGACGAACATGAACACTTCGTCCGAGGCGATGTCGAGCGCGCTGTTGAGCCAGGGCACGAGCCGCCGGCCCAGGATCAAAAAGGCCAGCATGAAGCCGAGCGCCAGCCCGGCCGCGGAGAGGATGCCCACCAGCGAGGTCGCCCCGCTCAGGACCAAGCCGGAGACGACCGACAGGTAGACGGCCAAAAACACGTCCTCGAACATGATGATGCCCAAGATCATGTCGGTCTCGGGGTTGGCGGTGCGCTTCAGCTCGACGATGAGCTTGGCGACGATGGCGCTCGACGAGATGGTGAGGATGCCGGCGACGACGAGCACCTCCTGCAGGGGCCAGCCCATGAGGGCGCCGAACAGCAGGCCGATCGTCAGGTTGATGCCGATATAGATGCTGCCGCCCGTCACGATCGAGCGTCCCGCCCGCACCAGCCGGCCCACCGAGAACTCGAGCCCCAGGTAGAAGAGCAAGAAGAGCACGCCGAGCTGACCCAAAAAGGCGATAAAGGGCGCGCCGTAGGAGAACTGCAGGCTAAAGGGTCCGAGTTCGGGGGTGTGCGGCCCCATCACCATGCCCATCAATATGAGAAAGGGCACCGCCGAGAAGCGCAAGCGGTTGGCGAGCAGGGTGGCGCCCAGGATGAGGGCGAGCGCCAGGCCCACCTCGAAGATGACGTGCTCTAGGGTCATGCCTAGCCCCTAGGGGCGGGTAAGCAATTTTTTGAGCGCCCTCACCTGAGTGCGGTTGCCCGACACGACCACGGTGGTGCCTTGGCCGAGAAGCTGTTCGGGGCCGGGGCTGATCTTGTTGTCGCCGCCCTCCACGACGGCGATGATGTTGGCGCCGGTCGTCTCGCGCACGCCGAGTTCGGCGATGGTCTTGCCCGCCCCGGCCGCGCCGGGCTCGACCTTGATCCACTCGATGACCAGGTCCTTGAGATCGATCTGGCTGGTCTCGAGCGCCTGGGGCTGGTAGCTGAGGCCGCCGATGATGCCGGCCACCTTGCGCGCCTCCTCGTCGCTCAGGCTGATCATCGAGATGCTCTCGTCGGGGTTGTCGTAGGAGAAGTGGTAGAGCTCGCGCTGGCCGTCGTCGTGGATGACCACCACCAGCTTGTCGCCGCTGCGGGTCTCGACCTGAAACTTTCGTCCGATGCCCGGAAGGTCGGACTCTCTGATGTTTGGGCTCACGGTCTCCTCCTGTTCGTCAACCTGTTCGTCAACCTGTTCGTCAACCTTCATCCGACCCCTGCTCAGGGCCGCATTCATGGCAGCGTTTTTACCATACCCCGCTGTGCGCGTCCGGCTGGTGAGCCTAGAGGCTGCCCTTCGAGTTCTCCTACTCCTACTCCTACACCTACGTCGCGCCTGCCGTCGGAGGGGACGGCCGCCGCTGCGTCCTCAAGCTGGGCCTGCCTAGGGAGCTGACGCGAGATCGCCAAAAGGCTGCACGACCAGGCGCGGCTGCGCTAAGCGGGCGTCCCGAAAGGAGGGCGACCCACCCTTCTTTCGTTGGGGTAAGCTCGAAAGAGCGTGCTCGCCCTGCCCAAAAGCTTTACCCGCACCATCACCCAGACCTTCGGCGCGGCGGGCCGACGCTGGCTGGCCGAGTTGCCGGCGCTGCTCGAGCGCTGCCAGGCGCGCTGGGGCCTGGTCCTCCTGCCGCCCTTCGAGCTCTCCTACAACTACGTCGCGCCCGCCGTCCTGCCCGGCGGCCGCCCTTGCGTGCTCAAGCTGGGCCTGCCTAGGGAGCTGACGCGCGAGATCGCCGCGCTCAGGCTCTACGGCGGCGAGGGCGCGGTCCGGCTCCTGGACGCCGACCCCGGCATGGGCGCGCTGCTCCTGGAGCGGCTCCTGCCCGGCCGCTCGCTTCATGACGACTGGGACGGCGACCCGGTGAACGACGAAGAGGCGGCCCGCGCCGCCGCGCTGGTCATGACAGGGCTCTGGCGGGCGGCGCCCGAAGGGCACCCGTTCCTGCCGCTGGCCGACTGGGCGGAGGGGCTGCGCGACCTCCGCGCGCGCTTCGGCGGCGGCAGCGGCCCGTTGCCCGAAAGACTGGTGGACCGCGCCGAGGGCGTTTTCGCGGAGCTTCTTGGCTCGAGCCCGCCCCTGCTGCTGCACGGCGACCTCCACCACGGCAACATCTTGAGCGCCCGCCGAGACGCCGGGGCCTTGGCCTCGTTCGCCATCGACCCTAAGGGCGTCGTCGGCGACGCCGGCTATGAGGTCGGCGCCTTCTTGCGCAACCCTGCGCCCCGTGTCGCCAAGCATCCCGGCCTCAAAGGGCTGCTGGAGCGCCGCATCGCGGTCTTGGCCGAAACCTTGGCGATGGACGCGCGCGACGTCGCCGCCTGGGGCCTGGCGCACGCCGTCCTCTCGGCCTGGTGGGACTTGGAGGACGGAAACGGCGGCTGGGAGGCAGCCACCGCCTGCGCCGCCGCGCTCAGCGACCTCACCCCCTAGCGCCCAACCCTAGTGCTGGCCTCTAACGCCAAGGCGCTCGAGGGGTTCACCGGCAGCAACGCCGCTCGCGAAGTAGCCTGCCTCACGCCGAGCGGTTGCGGTCCAACGACAAAGCTCAGCGGCGTGCCCCTATTCTATCCTACGATGAAGACATAGATGCAGTTCGAGAGGCGCATGGCGCGTCCGTTGGAGTGATTTGTCAGGTGTGCGACGGCGAACGCATCAATGCCTTAAATCCAGCTTGCACAAAGTGCTGGTCGAAGGTTAGCGCTCGGTCAATACCTCTTTCACGCATGACGACGAATGAGATACAGTCCACGAGTCCCCACGCTTTATCTTGATGGGTTCGGTACAGGGCGAAGGCTTCATTGAAAAGCTCTGGTGTTAGGCTGACAATTTCCACCTCCTCGGCGGACAAGAACTGTTCGATAACTGCGACAGCTTCTTGCTTGTAGTTCCGGGCAAGGGCGTTGCCAATTTCGAGCAGTACAGCATTTGTTATTAGTAGGGGGTAATGTTCGAGCTCGTTGGCTAGAGCTAAAGCCCGCTCATGATACTGGTCGCGCTGGTTAACCAGGGCGACGACAAAGGTATCAACGAGAATCTTCAATGCACTTCTCACCGCTGACGTACGCATCTAAGTTGCTGGCGAAGTCTTGAGGCGCAGCTATTTTGATGTTTTTCAGGCTTGACATAAGACTCGGCTCTGCTGTCTTTTGCTTCGCCTGCACAAAGGCTTTGATCAGAGCATAGAGTTCGTCGATATCCTTATCGCCCAGTTTAGCTATTTCGTTTTGCATCAGCTCTTTAGTCGTCATGCTTTTCACCTTGCGGATGAGTGTAGCACACCTAATGACAAACAGCCGCCGTGGGTATGGAGCGTTGCGCGCGCACCTGATGCCCTAAGATGATGCCGTGGCAGCGGAGAGCAGATCGGCTACTCTTTCTCGAAGAGATGCTCTACCTGTTGCCATCCGCCTTGCTTGACCTCTTTCGTGAGGCTTGCCGCATCCTCTCGAGTTAACGCACTCTGTCGCCGAATCGCTTCTAGCGCCAGATAATCGAGCAGTTTGGCAAGCACTTCCTCATCAGCTACCTGACGTGGCAGCCGAACAACGATGTCATCCTGATCGGTCGTTATCTCATATGGTCGCATGGGCTTTCCCTTCTTGTTCAAGCGCCAACCAGTCCGCAGCTATTGTACTTTGTAGGAGGCGGTGTTGCTCACGCTGACGAAGCCATGACGGCTACAAGCGCGGGGGATCAAGCCAGGAGATTACCTCGGCCTCCCGAATGTTGACAGGTCCGGCGGCCATGATATGGGGCACGCCGACCCACCAGGCACCACGCTGGCCTCGAGCATGCAACTCTTGATACCAGTCCAGTGTGGCCGTAGGCAAGGCGGCGAGTTCAAGGTAGCTGGCGGTGTCGAGCCACTGCAACTCATCAGGCAAGATCGGCAGCGAGGGATTGCGGCCGCGGGGCTCGACGACCACGGTAGGCACCACTTCGAGGGCTGTTACCGGAATGCGCAAGAAGCGAGCATCGGGTAGGGCAACGCCCAAATTGTGTCAGGCGGCGACGATGAGATGAGGATGCGCTGGTGAGAACTGCACGACATCTTGCCAGCGGCATTCAAGTCGTGGAATCCACCGCTCCGGCAGTGTCAAGCGGCTTGGGTGATCCTGATACTTGGCTAGCTCCCGTGAGTATAGTTCGGGATAGGTCTGTTTCAGGCTTGAGAGCGGCAGCAGCTGCTCGCCAACGAGGGGCTCAGGTTGCTTGTGATAGACAAACATAGGCCTCCTTCGGAATCGTTCCATGGGACGCCGGCTATGTCCTAGCTCAGCTAGACGGACGCCCAACGAACTCTGGCCATTGCCCCTATTGGTCCTTTCCGCGCTGCAACGACTCGTTAGGCGTGCGCTCGTGTTTGGGCATGGTGTGAGCCCAAACAGAATGCGCCAGAGAGTGCCGATGTTAGCTCAAGCAGAGCAATTGCGGCAGCGCTAGCGATGAATTGGGAGTGAGATTCCGGGCTGCCGCTTGGCAGATGGCCAATGTTGTCGGGCGATACCAGCACATAGTGGTGATACGCGCCGAAGAGAAGAGCACCGAGCATAGAGAGGAAGAACATCCACAGGCCGATCGAGATGTAGCGTGTCCATACGAGACCGGCAGCGATGATTGGGGCGATGAGGATCACGACATAAACGAAGGCTTTCTTCTCGGGCGGAAGTGCGATCGCGAGCTGGGTGTGCGCACTGCCGTGCCAAAGGGTTGCGGCGAGATGGATTGTGACAAGCCCGGTAATCAGGATCTTGGTCATGAATGGACCTCTCGCGTGCGCCTAACGGCTTGACTCAGCGGCGCGCCCCAATGCAATACCAGCCGATGACTGGACTCGCAATGAAACCCGATGTGCGCGCGGGCGCGTCCGTTGCAACGTATGTTAGGCGATCCTGCACTTTGTCAGTGACGAGGCATGGCTTCGATGAGCGCCCGTAACGCTTTATTGACTGACTCTGGCGTGCTAAAGACTTGAGCAACATCTTCGTCAAGCACAACAACGGTTCGCTTCGGACTGGCAGTGGCGAAGCGGTTTGGCTTTGCCTTTACATAGTCGAACTCGTATTCCGGAAGCAAATCGTCCTGTTCAGGGGAGGGCATTTTCTTCATACGCTTTACGCTCCTTTCGGGTTGCCAATCGCGCGCTGATAAGGCGGACAGCGTGGGCTCGTTCAGTGAAACTGACGAGCAAAAGCCGGTTCCGTTGCGAGTGACCGATGATAATTTCCCGCCGCTCGTCCGTCGAGTGTTTCTCATCGTCGAAGATGACGGCGAGAGGATTATCGAAACCCGTTGTGGCTTCCTCAAAACCGACCTCATGCTTGGTTAAATTCGAGGCTGCTTTCGCTTCGGCCCAGTCGAACTCCACAACATAACTATAGCTGAGCAGCAGGCGTGGGAAGCAGTAGGCACGAGATCGCTTAACGGCAAAGTTTACCAGCACCAACATGGCGAGCCTGCGAGCGGCGTTGGTCTCCAGTATAATGCATTATTCAGCCGAGCTTGTTGTCGAACATGTCGGAATAGCCTGGGTAAGACGTTCCACCGGAGTCCTTGCGCAGTTTGAGTTCAAGGCTCGAAGTCGGCAGGGGCCGCTGCCTGATCTCCTCGATGCCGCCAATCACGAGACGTTGGTCCACCGATACTCCAGGCCGGCCCGAAAGTACCTCCCTGTCAGTCAGGCACCACCATCAGGCCAAGGTTGGCCCAAAGACCGCAAGCTCGGCACAAAGGTGGCTTGAAGCCTTATGCCTCTCGTCTTCGGTAAGGTCACGGGTCTGAGCATAGACCCCAACGAACGGCCGGGACACATCCCCACCGTAGAAGTGTATTCCCGCAAGCACCGATGCGTCTCGCAGCAGTCGGATTTCACGCGGACAGTAATCGGAATCTGACGCTGAGGGAACGGAGCAGTGTTTGCTGTAGTTCGCTGCACTGTTCAGGTTCGTTCTGGACTGGATGGTGTGGTGGAGTTCAGTTTCGAGAGAGCGTACAACCTCTTCCTCTCCCAGCCACTGCCTAACCGGCCCCGGCGTGGTCTCGAGAAGCCAGGCTAGGTAGGGTGCATTCTGCATCGTTCTCAGAAACTCTTTTTTGTCCGCCCAACGGTCTGCGTTTCAGCCGCTCCTCAGTTAACGGTAACAGGAATAGGCACTGGAACGGGAATTGGGGAGAAAAAAGTCGGTTGCAAACGCTGGTTGAACGGCAATCACACCTTGCCCATAAGTTACACTGCCGTGACTTCAGGAACGTGCTCATCCTCGTACTTTTCGATTAGCACGCCAAGGACTTCCATGAGTGAGGTCAGCTCATGACTTTCGTCCTCGCCGACAGTATCAATCAAGCTGTCAAGCAGCACCACGAGCCGCTGATAGTCCTCTTCGGTATGCGGCACAAACACGTGGTCTGCTAAAGCCGGCCACACCTGCTCTACTTGTGCTACGTCCTGGGTTGGCATCGCTCACTCCTTCCAGCTTCCCTTATCATACGCGTCATGGGTTAGCACGGCGCGAACATAGACCTTCTGCCGATTGTAGTGAATGGCGGCAATCAAACGTGCCTTGTTGCCGCCAATGTTAAAGACTGTCAGCCTGCCCACTTGGTCGGCATTTGGGAAGACGGCTCGCAACTCAGCGAAGGACCCGAACGAACCAGCTTTCACCTGCCTGTACCAATGCTGAAGCGCGCTCTTCGTTTCGGGGTGAAGGGCTGCAAAATCATTGAGCCGTTTACGGGTGATGATATGCATGATGTTGCCTCATGTGAGCTATGGTCGTATAGCCTGTTTCTTCCATGACCTCACGTTGGGCCGCTTGCACTAGCGATTCTCCCGTTTCTATCCCGCCTGCCGGCAGCTCCCATGTTTCCGTCCCAGTGGTATAGTGCATGACGCACACAAGCAAAAGCTGGTCAAGATGGTTCTCTACGACAGCGACGACAGACGGACTTTCGAACTCCAGCAGATGATGCTTGTCAATCACGCGACCGTTAGGAAACTGCACCCTATCAGCGTACACATTGACCCACGGATCTTCGTAGATCACAGTTCGTGAGAGCCGTTTCGGTTTCACAGGTTCTCCCAGGTGCCGCAGCAAGAGTGCATCATGCCGCCCAACGGTCTGCGTTTCAGCCGCTTCTCGCTCAGGATAACCAAAATGGACAACTCGATCACAGACGCCACAGAAAGGTCGGCTGCAAACGCGCGTTGGCTGGCATTTCCTACAGCAGTTTCTTGAATTCCTCAATCGTTAGGCCGGCATCTCGCACCATCCCACCCATCGTATAAGCATTCACCGGATTCGCCCGTGGAATCGTCAGAATATGGGTGCCATCCGTCATCACAATGTGTTTTCCTTGCCGGGAAACTCGAAATCCTGCCTTCTGCAATGCTCGAACGGCATCCTGATGATTGACACCAGCTAATTTGGGCATTAAATCGCGACTTCAACTTCGCGCACGTCGGCGTCTTGAAGCGCCTCATCGACGACCGAGAGGTATTCCTGAATGGCCTCTCTAATGTTCTCGAGCGCCTCTGTTTCCGTTTCACCCTGGGACCAACAACCAGGTAAGCCGGGAACAGAAACGCTGAAGCCCTCTTCCGAACGGCGTAGCGCAATCTTATATTTCATGGGGACCTCCTTTCGCAGAAGTATACTTCGAGGATGCTATCTACCGAACGGCTCGGCGTTTAGACAGTCTCGCTTCACCTGTTATCCCTCACGAACGTACTCGAGTCGGTCAAAGACATTACGGAACCCCACTGAAGCGTAGAGCTTTGACGCAGCGTATGAAACCGCTCCCCAACCTCCTCCGGTGAGGCGGTCTCGAAGAACAGCTCGAGCGCTTCGCGCAAGTTTTCGCGGGCCTCCTCGATCGTGCCGCCCTGACTGGCAATGTCGAGTTCTGGACAGAGCGCCACGTAACCATCCTGCTCCCTTTCGATAATTGCGGTTAGCTGTTTATGCATGAACGCTCTCTCCAGTCGGTCGTGCGTACCAAATGGTGCAGCGGTTTAGATGTTTCGCAATGTAGCGTAGCAGAGAGGGGCAAATCTTGATAGCTGGGACATGCCCGGACCACCTTCACTTCACCCCCTTCACTTCACCCCCTTCACTTCACCAAGGTCTCCTCAATGCTTAGCGGCACCTTGTTGGTAAGGGACTGCCACAGTGAAGCGTCCAGAGACGTATCCCTAGGAAATTCGGGCTCTTCAGGTATGGTGTTGTGCTGCAAACCCTTTGTGTTTACGCCAAGAGCTTTCATGGCTTGAAAGTGAAAATCGAAGACGCTCAGTCGTTCCCCCGCAACGTGGAGAGTACCCGCATAATCCGAAAACATAAGATGGATAACGGCCTCAGCGACCTGCTGGACTCCTAAAGGACTTTTAAACATGTCCCTGAAGAGCATGACCTTTTCACCAGCCTGAAGGGAGGCCCTTGTGCGCGCAAGGCGCCCGTCAAGCTGTCCATCCGCAAAGCCGTAGATGTAGCTGGGGCGGATAATACAATAATTCGTGCAGTTCTCCGCAATCAAGTGCTCACAGTGTTGCAGGTTGCGTCCGTAAAGCGTGCGGGGCTCAGGTTGGTCGGTTTCAAGGTACATCCCTCTATCCCCGCTAAAGACCGCATCACTCGACAAGTAGACAAGGCGCCTATCTTGACAACCGCGCACGAAGCGCTCCATTGCAGGGCGAACAATTTCAGATGGTTCTGTCTCGACGGCGGCTGCAAAGACAGCGGCGGAAAGCTTGAAGGCATCGCAAAGATCGCGGATATTGTCGCTGAAGAAGTCGTAGCGCACGGAGTTGGAAAATGGGTTGTTGCTGTGGTGGGTGGGGATAACTACGTTTAAAGCGGCAAGTCGTTTGGTGATGGTGCGCCCCAAAAAACCGCTGGCACCTATGACCAATACAGCAGCGTTTTCATTCATCACAAACCTCGAAACCAAAGCAGTTCAGGGTCAGCCCAACGGATCTGCGGCTCAGCTGCGCCGGCCAGCGAAGCGCCCGGCGTCAGTTGCAGCCGCAAGTTAGGCGGCGACATCTTGCCGGATAACCACCTGTAATCATGCGTCGGTTCGCGGTCCATACCTGAACAGCTTGATGCGATAACCATTCGGGTCTTCGATGAGAAACCCATACGGACCTTCGGCTGAGGTGAACTGGGCTCGCAGATCTTGCACGATTTCGATGCTCTTAGCGAGTTTGTCATGAAGACGGTCGACTTGCTCGAATGAATCCAGCTCAAGACCCAAGAACCGAATGCTCGAAGGGGAAGCGCTACCATTTGCCTCGAAACGCAAGACGAACCCGTCATCGAGGCGGAAGGCGAGCAGGCCAACCGACTCATTGTAGTTTGCTGCTTTTAGACCAAGGAGGCCCACGTAGAAATCGTGGGTCTCGGACAGCCGGTCAGTGATCAAGCAAATGTGCTGGCAGCGAATGTGATTCTCCATCGGTCTGTCTAACTAGGAGTTATACGGCATGTGACGGATAACGCCACTATAGGGGGTGTCATATTGCACCATTTGTTCGTAGGCAT
>JALZLY010000199.1 GCA_030858465.1 Deinococcota bacterium | reverse complement strand
CGCCCTGCAGGCGCGGGGCGAGGGCCTGGTGGCGGGCAGCGCCCAGCGCCTGGCGCAAGTCGTTCGCAACCTCGTCCGCAACGCCGTACAGGCCTCGGGCGACCCCGCCAAGGTGAGCCTCAAGCTCCTTAGCCGCGAGGACGAGGTGGTGCTCGAGGTCTGCGACGAGGGACCGGGTATCGCCGCGGCGGACCTGCCCTACGTCTTCGACCGTTTCTTCAGCCGGCAGGGCGGCACCGGTCTCGGCCTCGGCATCGCCAAGAGCCTGGTCGAGAGCCACGGCGGCCGCATCAGGGTCTTTTCGGAGGCGGGCCGGGGCTGCTGCTTTACCGTCACCCTGCCCAGCCTGGACGCCAGCCTCGAGGAGGACGGCGAGGCTGCGGCAGGCGGGCGCCCTCGCGAAGAGAGGCCCTATGCGCTCGCCGAGGAGACCGGCGCCGGCTGGGCCTCCCCCAGCAGCTCCGCGAGCCGCGAGACGCAGCGGTAGTATTTTTTGCTGAAGGCGCCGCTCCGGTAGCTCGGGTGAAAGATGTCCTCCAGAGCGATCCTTCCCGAGGCGCGAAAGCCGAGCTTTAAGTCGTAGAGCTTGTCGATAAAGTGCACGAAGCGCAGGGCGCTGTTCTGGTCCTCCAGCGGCGTCAGCGAGGAGAGGTAGAGCGTGCCGACCCCCTTCAGGAGGCCCCGGTAGCGCACCGGGTGGAGCGCCGCCAGGAGCGTGGTGAGCGCGGGCCAGTCGCCGTAGACCTTTGGGCCTCTGTAGGGGCCTGTGTGGGGACCTGTGTGGGGGCCTGGCGCGGGCTCGCTGGCGAGGAGCGTCTCGAGCGCCGCCTCGCTCATCAGGCCCGCCTGATGCTGGCGCTGCCGGTAATCCCCGCCCTCCAAGGTGAGCGTGCGGAAGTGTCGGGCGATGCTCTGGATCTCGCGCCTGAAGTCGTGAGCGTTGAAGCGCCCCTGGCCCTGCCGCTCGGGCGGGGTGTTGGAGGTGGTCAGGACGCGGCCGCCCCCCGCCAAGGCGTGCGCTAAAAACTGCTTGACGATGAGGGTGTTGCCGGGGTCGTCGAGCTCGAACTCGTCGATGCAAAGGAGGCTGTAATGGCCGAGCGCCTCCTTGGCCCGCACCCCGCCCAGGACGCCAATCAGATAGACGAGCTCCTGAAAGGACAAGTAGGCCTTGGGGCCTTCGGCCTCGTGGTAGGCGGCGGCCAAGAGGTGGGTCTTGCCCACGCCGAAGCCGCCGTC
This sequence comes from Deinococcota bacterium, assembly GCA_030858465.1. NCBI lineage: Bacteria > Thermotogati > Deinococcota > Deinococcota bacterium. The sequence goes on along the minus strand of JALZLY010000199.1, from coordinate 1,214 downwards.
TAAGTAGAGGCCTTGGCCGGGAGCTTCCGGCGGGCGCCGCCAGGGCCAGCGGAAGCCGGCTGCTTCGCGCCGGGGGCGCAGCAGCGCGAACTCGCGCACCTCGTCGCGGGCCCGCTCCTGGCTGGGGTCCTGGGGCTGGTAGCCCTCGAACGTGGTGAGGCCGAAGCGCGGCGGCGGGATGAGCCCCTCGAGCGCGGGGCCGCTGGGGAGCTCGAGCTCGCTCAGGTGAAGAACGCGCGGCACGCCGTCAAGCCTAGCACGCGGCCGCTAGTCGGCGAGGCGCTCGGGGCGCTTTTTTGGCCTCTCCTGCGCCGGCCGCGCCCACAGCCACCATAGGCTCAGGCCGAGCGGCAAGAGCGCCAGCACCGCGCCGACCAGACCCAGCACCTCGTAGCCGGCAAAGGCCAGGACCGCCCCGCTGCCCAGGCTGGCGAGCGCCGAGGCCAGGCCGATGAGGACGTCGCCCACCCCCTGAACCCGGCCGCGCTCGGCGGGCGCCAGCCGGTCGGAGAGCAGCGCCGAGCCGCCCACGAAGAGCAGGTTCCAGCCGAGGCCGAGCCCGAAGAGCGCCACCGCGAGAGGCAAGACCTGGGGCGAGAGCGTCGCCATCCCCGAGGCGAGGCCGAGCAGAAGGGCGCCGCTCATGATGACCGGCCCTCGGCCCCAGAGGTCGGTGAGCCGGCCCGACACCAGCGCGAACGCGTACATGCCAAAGGTGTGCGAGGCGATGACCGCCGAGATGCTGGTCAGCGGGTGGTGGTGGTGGCTCATGTGTAGGGCGGTGATGACCATCAGCCCGACCATCACCGTCTGGCCGCAGACCATCGCGGCGATGGCCGTGACGACGCCGGGGTCGCGGAGAATCCGGGCGAGCGGCCGGCCCGGCCCCGGCCCCTGCGACACCTCGGGATGGGCCTGGGCCAGCTCCTGGGCCAGTTCCTTAGCCAGCTCCTTGGGCTCGGGTCTGAGCAGCGCTAAGACGACGGCCGCGGCGAGGGCGAACATGACGGCGCTGGCCAGGTAGGGTCCGGCGAGTTCGGGCAGGCCCAGGCCCTCGGCCAGCGCGCCCACCGGCCCGACCATCAGCGGCCCGAAGACCGCGCCCGCCGTGCCGCCCAGGACGACGTTGGCCACGGCGCGGCCGCGCAAGGCGGGGGCGTGGACCTCGGCGGCGGCGAAGCGGCCGAGGAGCAGCGCGGCCTGGGCCGAGCCCA
>JALZLY010000198.1 GCA_030858465.1 Deinococcota bacterium | reverse complement strand
GGAGGCCGAGGAGGTCATCCGGCACGCGGTCTACGAGGCGAGGCGGCGCAACCCCATCACCGAGCCCACCGTCTTTGAGTTTATCTCCAAGGTGCTTTTGGGTGAGGTGAAAGAGGACCTCCAAGAGGCGAGAGAGGCCTGGGTAGGGCGGTTTCAGCAGTACACCGCGCCGTTAGCGGCCAAGGGCGTCGAGGACACCACCTTTTACCGTTATCTGCGGCTCGCCGCTTTAAACGAGGTCGGCGGCGAGCCGGACCATTTCGGCGTGACCCCGCAGGCCTTTCACGCCCACGCCCGCTTCCGGGCGCACCGCTACCCGCACAACCTCCTCGCCACCGCCACGCACGACCACAAGCGCGGCGAGGACACGCGCATGCGCATGATCGTCCTCGCCGAACGCCACGAGGCCTGGCAAGAAACGCTCGACAAACTCTCCGCAAGGGCCCGCCAACAGCCCTTAGAGCGGCTGCCCGCCGACGGCGACGTCTACCTCTTTTATCAGGTGCTGGTAGCGCTCTTTGCGGGCGCGGAGCGCGACGGCCTCAAGGAACGCTTGAGCGATTACATGCAAAAGGCAGCCCGTGAGGCTAAGGAGCAAACGAGCTGGCTCAACCCCGACAGCGACTACGAAGCGGCGCTCGAGCGCTTTATCGCCAGCACCCTTGACGACCCTGAATTAGCGGCCACCATCGGGCCGCTCGCCCGTGAGCTGGCCCGCTACGGCTTTAGAAACAGCTTAAGCCAGCTCGTCCTCAAGCTGACCTCGCCGGGCGTGCCCGACCTCTATCAGGGAACCGAGCTTTTGGATCTTTCCCTCGTCGACCCCGACAACCGGCGCCCGGTCGACTTTAAGGAGCGCGCGGAGCTTCTTGAAGACTTTGAACCTCTCCTCACCTCCCCGGACGCGGAGGCGCTAGGGGCGATGCTCGAGGCTGAAGAGGAGAGGCTCAAGCTTTACCTCACCGCCAGACTTTTGCGGTTTAGAAAGGTTCACCAGGAACTCTTCGAGGGTGGCTATCAGGCTTTAGAGCCCCAAGGCCCGGCCGCAGCTCACTTTTTAGCCTATCTGCGCGACGCCGAAGAGGCCAGCCTGCTCGTCGTGGTGACGCGCTTTCCCGCCGTTTTGGAGGGTTTGGACGCTCAGGGGCAAGGGGGCACCCGCTTGCCCCTGCCCGACAGGTTGCAGGGTTCAGACTGGACGGACGTTCTCACCGGGCAGACCGTCAGCGCCGACGAGGCGCTCGACCTCGCCGACCTTCCACTGCCCTGGCTGGTGCTCGTGCGCGGGTAGGGGCGCACAGCCGGGTCGCCCCCCTTAAAATACCCACCAGGTCGCCCATTAAAACAGCCGTGCTGGCTCGGGCTTGGCGGCGGCGGCGCAGTAGACCGTGACCAGCCGTGGCTTTAAGCTGACCACGCTGCCCGGCTCGCTCAGCGGCTGGCGCCTGATCTGGTCCGGCGCGGTAATCCAGAGCTTTTCCCAGGTTTCCCCGTGCGGGGTCGGCGGCAGCGTAAAGCGGCTCGTCTTCTGGCCGCTAAAGAGCACCAAAAAGGTGTCGTCGGTGAGTGGCCGGCCGAGCGCATCGGTCTCCTTCAAAGAGTCGCCGTAAAGCAGCATGCCAAAGGCGGGAAGCTCGGGGTTGGTCCAGTCCTCGGGCGTCATCTCATGACCGCGGGCGTGCCACCAGGAGACGTCCTTGTAGTCGCCTTCACCGCCTTCGCCCGTTAAAAAGTTGCGCCGCCGGAAGCTGGGGTGGGCCTTTCTAAAGGCGATAATTTGCTTCATAAACGACAAAAAAGCCTCTTTGCGCGCGTCGAGGTCCCAGTCGTACCAGTTGAGGTCGTTGTCTTGAGCATAGGTGTTGTTGTTGCCCCGTTGCGTTTTGGAGAGTTCGTCGCCGCCTAAGAGCATGGGCACGCCCTGCGACAAAAAGAGCGTGGCCATGAGCCCGCGCTTTAAGGTTTCCCGGCACAACAAGATGTCGTGATCCTCGCTCGCACCTTCGACACCACAGTTGACGCTGTGGTTGTTGCTCTCGCCGTCGCGGTTGTCCTCTAGGTTGGCTTCGTTGTGCTTTTCCTCGTAGGAGACCAGGTCCTCTAAGGTAAAGCCGTCATGGGCGGTAATAAAGTTGATCGAGGC
>JALZLY010000197.1 GCA_030858465.1 Deinococcota bacterium | reverse complement strand
CCGGCGGCCTCTACGCCGCCCTGCTCGTCAAGAAGGAATGGCCCGGACACGAGGTGGGCGTCTTCGAGCGCAACCGGGCGGACGACACCTTCGGCTTCGGCGTGGTCTTTTCCGACGAGACGCTGGGCCTCTTCCGCGACTACGACCGGCCCTCCTACCAGAGCATCCGCCGCGCCTTCAGCTACTGGGACGACGTGGACATCCACTACCAGGGCGAGGTCTTTCGGGTGGCCGGCAACGGCTTCGCGGGCTGCTCGAGGCAGGCGCTGCTCGCGCTCCTGCAGGCGCGCTGCGCCGAGCTCGGCGTGCGCCTCCACTTCGGCTGCGAGCTGGACCCCAGGAGGCTCGAGGGCCTGGGCAGTGACCTGGACAGTGACCTGATAATTGCCGCCGACGGCATCAACAGCCGTATCCGCGAGCGTTACCGCGATCACTTCGGCACCACCACCACCCTCGGCCGCAACCTGTTCAGCTGGCTGGGCTCGACGAAGGAACTGGGCGCCTTTAAGTACTTCTTCCGCATGACCCCCCGTGGCGTCGTGGTGGCGCACTGCTACGGGTACGAACCGGGGCGCAGCACCTGGGTCATCGAGATGTCCCCGGCGACCTGGCAGGGCCTGGGCTTCGCCGGGCTGGGCGAGGAGGCCTCGGCGCGGATGGTCGAAAGGATTTTCGAGGAGGAGCTGGAGGGCCACCCGCTGCTCACCAACCGCTCGCTCTGGCGCAGCTTTCCCACCGTCCAAAACGAGCGCTGGGTCAAGGACAATCTCGTCTTGCTGGGCGACGCCAAGGCCAGCGCCCACTACGCCATCGGCTCGGGCACCAAGCTGGCGATGGAGGACGCGGCGGCGCTCCTAGAGGCCCTGCGCGCGCACCCCGAAGACGTGCGGGCCGCCCTCCACCACTTCGAGGCTAGCCGGCGCGAGGAGGTCGGCAAGACCCAGCACGCCGCGGGCGTCTCGGCGGCCTGGTTCGAGAGCATGGGGCGCTACTGGGGCATGGCGCCCGAAAGGTTCGCCTTTGGGGTGATGTCGCGAAGCAAGCAGATTACCGTGGAGAACCTGCGGCTCCGTGACGCGAGCTTCACCGAGCGGGTCGAGGGCTGGTTCTTGGACGAGGTGCGGGGGCAGGGCTTCAGGGTGGCGCCGCGCACGCCGCCCATGTTTACGCCGTTCAAGCTCCGCGAGATGGTGCTCGACAACCGCGTCGTCGTCTCGCCGATGGCGCAGTACATGGCCGCGGACGGTATCCCGGGCGACTGGCACCTCATGCACTTGGGCAGCCGGGCGGTGGGCGGGGCGGGATTGGTCTTCACCGAGATGACCTGCGTCTCGGCGGGGGCGCGCATCAGCCCGGGCTGCACCGGGCTCTGGAACGGGGCGCAGCAAGATGCCTGGAGGCGCATCGTCGCCTTCATCCACGCCCACAGCCCCGCCAAGGTCTGCCTGCAACTCGGCCACGCCGGCCGCAAGGGCTCGACCCAGCTCGGCTGGGAGGAGAGCGACAGGCCGCTCAAGGAGGGCAACTGGCCCCTCTACGCCGCCTCGCCGCTTCCCTACTACCCCGAGAGCCAGGTGCCCACGGAGATGAGCCGGGCACACATGGACGAGGTGGTGGCGGATTTCGTCCGGGCGGCGCGCTACGGCGAGGCGGCGGGCTTCGACATGCTCGAGCTGCACATGGCCCACGGCTACCTGCTGGCCGGCTTCATCTCGCCCTTGACCAACCGGCGCAGCGACGGCTACGGCGGCGGCATAGCGGGGCGCATGCGCTTTCCGCTCGAGGTCTTTGCCGCGGTGCGCGCGCTCTGGCCGAGCGCCAAGCCGATGTCGGTGCGCCTGTCGGCGACCGACTGGTTCCCCGGCGGCCTCACCGACGAGGACCTGCTCGCCGCCGCGCGCCTGCTCAAGGAGGCGGGCTGCGACCTCATCGACCTCTCGACGGGCCAGACCGTCCCCGAGCAGACGCCCGTCTACGGCCGCATGTACCAGACGCCCTTCGCCGACAAGGTGCGGCGCGAAACGGGTATCGCCACCATGACGGTCGGCAACATCACCAGCGCCGACCAGGTGAACACCGTTCTGCTCCAGGGCCGCGCCGACCTCGTCGCCCTGGCGCGGCCGCACCTCAGCAACCCCCATTTCACCCTGCACGCGGCGGCCGAGTACGACTACCGCGCGCAGCCTTGGCCCAAGCCCTACCTTTCGGCCCAGCCCCAGGCCCACCGCTTGGCCCAGCAGGCCAGGGAGGAGTGGCGGGAGGGGCAGCTGGCCTTGCGGCCGCCGACCCACAGGGTAGACGCGGAGAAGACTGAGGAGGAGCCGGACGACCTCCGACACCCGGAAGAGGTCTGACCGCCAACGGTCGCGGGACGCTCACGAGAGGTCGCGCAGGCTCTGGGCCTCCAGCTTCTGGGCCAAGAGCAAAAAGAGCTCGGCGGTGGCGACGGCGTCCTCGAGCGCGTGGTGTTCGGGATGGGACGGCAGGCCGAAGTGAAGGCGCGCTTCCAACAGGTTGGTCGGCACCCCGTTCTCACCGGAAAGGTAGTAGCGCTGGCGGCGACCCAGACGCAGGAGCAGCCTGAGCGTGTCCACGACCTTGGGGCGCGGCCAGGGCCGGCCGTGCTTGCGGTAGGCGACGCGCAAGAAGGCCACGTCCAGCGGCGCGTGGTGGACGAGCAGGACCCCCTCGCGCAGGCGCTTGTCGATCTCGGGTAGAACCTCGGCAAGAAGGGGCGCCTGCGCGACCTCCTGCGGCAGGATGTGGTGAACCTTGAGGCTGGCCTCCGCCACCGCGCGCTTCGGGCGCAGCAGCGAGTAGTAGGCCTCGCCCAGCCTGACCGCTTCGTGGCGCACCGGCACCATGCCGACCGAGAGGACGGGGTCGGACTTCGCGCGCAAACCGCCGGTCTCGAGGTCGAGCGCCCAGAAGGTGAGCTCGCGCCAGGCGGGAGAGGACCAGGGAAGGTTCAAGGGCTATTGGCTCAAGGGCGGGTCAAGGGCGATCGGGTCAAGGGCTAGAGGAGTCGCTCGGCGTGAAAGTGGGCGAGCGTTCCCTCCTGCAGCCCGCGGATGAGAAAAAAGGCCTCCTTGAGATGGCGGCGCGACAGGGGCGAGAGGCTGTCGAGCGGGACCTTGTTGGTGGCGGGCCGACCGGCCCGCAGGGCCTCGAGCTGCGCGCCCAGGCGCAGGCCGCTCAGAAAGCGGAAGGCCTCGCTCAAGGTCTCGGCATCCGCCTCGCTGAGGCTTCCCGCAGAGGAGGCGGCCTCGAGACGGTCCAGGGTCGGGCGAGCCGGGCTCTTCGCCGCCAAGGCGTAGACCCGGGCCAGGCTGACGATGGGGACGATACCGCCCTTTTTCAGGTCCACCCCGCCCTCGGCCTCGCGTATCTGGCGGAAGAGGCCCAGGGGCGGGCGGAACTCCAAGGCGGTCCTGGCCAGGTGGGCGAGAAAGATACCTCTCTCGCCGGCTTCCCTGAGCACCTCCTCGAGGGCGTCCAAGGCCAGGGCGCCGTGGACGGCGCGGAAGTCGAAAAAGATGCTCGCCTCCAGCAGCGCCTGGGGCTCGGGACTGTGGACCCAGCCTGCAAAGCGCCGCCTCCACTCCTCGAGCGGGTCGTTCCAGCGCGTCGCCATGTAGCCCCCCGGACAGCGGGGAAAGCCGGCTTCGAGGAGGCCCTCGACCACCCGCCCGGCCAGCGCCTTCATGTAGCCCCGCGCCTCCGGGCTGTCCTCGCCGTAGACCAGCGCGTTGTCCTGGTCGGTCAGCAGGACCTGCTCGAGGCGGCCCTCCGAGCCGAGGACCAGCCAGGCGTAAGGGGTCGGCGGCGGACCGAGTTCCGCCTCCGCCAGTTCCAACAGGGTGCGGGTCAGCCGGTCGTTCAGGGTCGAGACCGCGCGGGCGACCCCCTCCACCGCCACCCCGCCCAGGGTCAGCGCCTCGACCATGCCCACCACTTCGCTCGCGTAGTTGCGCAGGCTGCCCGCGTCCTGGCTGCGCGCCACCCGGCGCAAGAGGGCGACCGGGCTGTGGGCGTAGTGCTCGAGCAGGCTGGTGTCGGTGACGACGCCGACGACCTCGCCGCCCGCTGTGAGCGGCAGGTGGTGAACGTTCTCCTCGAGCAGAAAGAGCAGCACCTCGACGAGCGAGACATCGGCGGGCAGGCTCTTGAGAGGAAAGCTCATCACCTCGCGGACGGGCGTTTCGGGGCCGAGCCCCTCGGCCATCACCCGATTGCGCAGATCGCGGTCGGTGACGATGCTCAGGGGTTCGGCCTCGACCAGAACCGAGGAGACGCCGTGCTCGCGCATGAGCTTAGCAGCCTCGCCCACCGTGGCCCCGGCAGCGATAAAGACCGGGCCGCGGCGGACGAGCGTGGCGGCGGGTACGGCCAGGTCGCCCATCAGGACACCGTTCTCGAGCCGCGCCGCGCCCTTCAGCCGCTCGCTCAAGCCCTTCATAAAGAAGTCGGCAAAGGCCGGATGCGCCTTGAGCCGGTGAAAGAGCTTGGCGGGCAGGCGGTAGACGAGCAGGTCCTCGGCCGCCACCACGTCGAGCGGCACCTCGCCGGTGAGGATGGAGGAGTAGCCGAACATCTCCCCCTCCTCGAGCACCTGCACCACCTGCCCGGCCTTCAAGAGCTGCACCGAGCCCTTGCGGATGAGGTAGAGGTAGGAAGAGCTTTTGCCGCCGCGCTCGAGGATGCGGGTGTTGGGCGCGACGTAGGTGGTCTCCAGAGACGTTTCGATCAGCCTGAACTCAGCCGCGCCGAGCCGGTCGAAGGGCGGCAGCGCCCGGATGTAACGTAAAGGTTCCACAGGCGTCCTCCGCAACTTGCCCGAACATTCTAGCGCAAGCAGTCGGCGGCAACTAGCTCAGGTTTTGGCCTGCTTGCCCCGGACCGGAACCTCCTCGAGCCGCACGATCAGCCCCGAGCCGAGCCAGGCCGCCAGGGCGAAGATGAGGTAGAGCGCCTGCTTTGGCTCGGCTCCCTGCAAGGTGAGCTGCAGGCCGAAGCCCAGGCCGAGCGCGGGAATGGTCAGCAGCAGGGTGCGGGCGACGCGCTCGAGGCCGGGCTTGGGCGCGAGCGGCCAGACGCGGGCGAAGGTCAGCCCCAGGCCCACCCCCAGGGTCGCGACCATGAGGATGGTCAGGAGGTCGCTGACGGTAGGAAAAGGAAAGGCCCAGAGATAGTGACCGGCGAGATAAAAGACAAAGAGAGCCGCCGACAGCCCGAGCGCCTTGCGCAGGACGTGGAGCCCCAGAATGGGCGGCACATGGACTTGCTTGCTCTTCTGCATCTGTTCTCCTCGAATGGGGCGGCGGCGCCCCATTCCCTAGCCCGTTTTTACTCCTCGTCCGTGACCAGTTTGGAGCCCTTGGGCACGCGGATGCTCTCGATCATCTCCTGGATGTGCGCGGGCGGCGGCGGCGTCGACCTCGAGACGGCGAAGGCGACGATGAAGTTGAGGACCATCCCCACCACGCCGATGCCCTGGGCGTTGATGCCCAGGAAGTTGCCTACCAGCGGCGCCTCGGTGCCGAGCACCAGATTCGAACGCTGCAAGACGATCATCACCATGGTGAAGATGAGGCCGGTAAGAATGCCGGCGATCGCCCCCTCTCTGTTCATCCGCTTGTCGAAGATGCCCAGGAGGATGACGGGAAAGAGGCTGGCCGCGGCGAGGCCGAAGGCAAAGGCGACCACCTCGGCGACGAAGCCGGGTGGCCTGATGCCAAGGTAGGCGGCGATCACCGCCGCGACCACGATGACGATGCGGCTCACCAGCAGGCGCTGCGCCTGGGTGGCGGTGGGCCGGAGGATGCGGTAGTAGATGTCGTGCGAGACCGAACTCGACATGGCGATCAGGAGGCCGTCCGCGGTCGAGAGCGCCGCCGCCAGACCGCCCGCCGCCACCAGGGCGATCACGAAGGGCGCCAGCTGCGCCACCTCGGGCGTGGACAAGACGATGATGTCGCGGTCGATGCGGACCTCGTTGAAATCGACGATGCCGTCGCCGTCGAGGTCCTGCAGGGTCAACAGGCCGGTGCGCTCCCAGCGGTCCACCCAGTTGATCTGGCGCACCTCCTCGATAGGTTGGCCGCTTAGGGTGTTGATCAGGTTGTACTTGGCGAAGACCGCGATGGCCGGCGCGGTGGTGTAGAGAAGCGAGATGAACAGCAGCGCCCAACCGGCTGACCAGCGCGCCGCCGACGCGCTCGGCACGGTATAGAAACGGACGATCACGTGGGGCAGGCCAGCCGTGCCCACCATCAGGGCCAGGGTGATGGTGAAGACCTGGATCATGGTGAAGTTCTGGAAGGGCGCGATGTACTCGGTCAGCCCCAGATCGACCTGGATGGCCGACAACCTTCCGGCGATGTCGGTAAAGGTCAGGGCGAGCTGCGGGATGGGGTTGCCGGTCAGCAGGTTGGCGATGGCGATGGCGGTGATCAGGTAGGCCGCGATGAGCACCGTGTACTGCGCGACCTGGGTATAGGTGATGGCCTTCATGCCGCCGACCACGCCGATAAAGGCCACCACGAAGAGCGCGACGATGATGCCGGTGGCGATGTCCACGCCCAAGTAGCGGCTCAAGACGATGCCCACCCCGCGCATCTGGCCCGAGATGTAGGTGAGCGAGATAAACAGCGTGGCGACGGCGGCGACGGCGCGCGCGGTGTTCGAGTAGTAGCGGTCGCCGATAAAGTCGGGCACGGTGTACTTGCCGTACTTGCGCAGGTAGGGCGCCAGGAGGAGCGCCAAGAGCACGTAGCCGCCGGTCCAGCCCATCAGGTAGACGGTGCCGTCGTAGCCCAAAAAGGCGATGAGTCCGGCCATCGAGATAAACGAGGCCGCGCTCATCCAGTCGGCGGCGGTGGCCATGCCGTTGGCCACCGCGGGCACGCCGCGCCCGGCGACGTAGAAGCCGCTGATGTCGGTCACGTGGGTGCGCCAGGCGATGACGCCGTACATGATCAGGGTCAAGATGATGAAGCTCCAGGTCCAGACTTCGACGCTCATCCCCTACTCCTCGAAGCCGTATTCGCGGTCGAGCGCGTTCATCCGCCAGGCGTAGACGAAGATAAGCACGACGAAGACGTAGATCGAGCCCTGCTGGGCGAACCAGAAGCCCAAGGGCAAGTTGCCTATCCTGAGCTGGTTGAGGGGTTCCGCCAAGATGATCCCAAAAAGAAACGACACCACGCCCCAGATCACCAGCAAGACGGTGATCAGCCTGATATTGGCCTTCCAGTAGAGGTCGGCGTGCCTTTGCGCCTGCGCTCGCTCCTGATCGCTCATGCCACTTCTCCTTTATCGTTTTATCTGGAGGTCTAGTCCTCGAGGGTCGAGAGGTCCCCCGGATCCTCTCCCAGCTCCTGAGCCTTGAGCAGGCGGCGCATGATCTTGCCGCTGCGCGTCTTGGGCAACTTGTCTACAAAGTTCACCTCCGCGGGCGTTGCAACCGGTCCGAGCACCTCCCGGACGTGATGGATCAGCTTGTCTCTGAGGTCGCCTCCGGCAAAGCTCTGACGAAGCACCACGAAGGCGACGATCGCCTCGCCCTTGATCTCGTCGGGCCTGCCCACCACGGCAGCTTCGGCGACGGCCTCGTGCGAGACCAAAGCCGACTCGACGTCGGCGCTGCCGATGCGGTGGCCGGCCACCTTGAGCACGTCGTCGGCTCGGCCCAGGACGCTGAAGCGCCCCTCCTCGTCCCTGACCGCCACGTCGCCGGTGAGATAGAAACCCGGCAGCTCGCGCCAGGCCGCCTCGTAGCGCTCGGGGTCGCCGTAGACGGTGCGGAGCATGTGCGGAAAGGGGCGGGTGAGGGCCAGCAGCCCACCCCGTCCCGGCGGCAAGACCTCGCCCGTGTCGGAGACGACCTCGGCCTCGACGCCGGGCAGCGGACGCCCTACGAAGCCGGGTCGGCACGCCTGGACGGCCAGGGTACCGAGCGTCGGGCCGCCCAATTCGGTCTGCCACCAGTTGTCCATCACCCAGCCGTGGTCGCCCGCGAGGTGCCGCTGCGCCCAGCGGAAGGCCTCGGGGTTGAGGGGTTCGCCGGCAACAGCCAGGACGCGCAGGCGGCTCAGGTCGTGCCGGGCCGGATACGCTTCGCCAAAGCGCATCCACATGCGGACCGCGGTGGGCGCGGTAAGCAGAGCCGTCACACCGTAGCTCTGGACGATCTCCCAGGCGACGCCGGGGTGCGGCGTGTCGGGCGCGCCCTCGCGGAAGAGGGTGGTGATAGCGCCCAGAAGCGGCGCGTAGGTGATGTAGGAGTGGCCGACCACCCAGCCGATGTCGCTCATGCACCAGAAGACGTCGTCACCCCTTAAGTCGTAGAAGGTCTTCAGGTGGTAGTGCGTGCCCACCATGTAGCCGCCGTGGACGTGCACCACCCCCTTGGGCTTGCCGGTCGTGCCGGAGGTGTAGAGGATGAAGAGCGGGTGCTCGGCGTCCACCATCTCGGCTTCGGCCTCGGGGTGCTCGAGCAGGCGCTCGAAGGCGACCCCCCTGGGACCAAGCGGCCCCTGCGACTGGCGCCTGAACATCACCACGTGCTCGACAAAGGAGAGCGGCGCTACCGCATTGTCCACGATGGTTTTGAGATCGACGGCCTTGCCGCGGCGGTAGCCCACGTCGCCGGCGATGACCACCTTGGCCCCGGCGTCCTCGATGCGCGCCCTCAAGGCCCCCGCCGCGAAGCCCGCGTAGACCACGCTGTGAACGGCGCCCAAGCGGGCGCAGGCCAGCATCGAGGCGACCCCTTCGATGGTCAGCGGCATGTAGATGACCACCCTGTCGCCCTTGCCGACTCCGAGCGACCTCAGTCCACCCGCGAGGCGGCCCACGAGGCTCAAGAGCTCGCGGTAGCTTATCGTCCTCTCGCTGCCGTCCTCGCCGAGCCAGATGTAGGCGGTCTTGTCGCCCAGCCCTGCCGCGACGTGACGGTCGAGGGCGTTGACGGTGATGTTGGTGGTCGCACCCAAAAACCAGCGGTGGTGGACGCCATCGAAAGCCAAGACGCGCTCCCAGGGGCGGTCCCACCACAGGCCCCGGGCCTGCTCGGCCCAGAAAGCCTCGTTATCCTGGACCGAGCGGCGCCACACGGCTGCATAAGCTTGCAGCCGGGCTCCCTCCGCCACCGATAGGGGCGGCTGGACCGTCTCCCGCTCCACTAACAGCGCCTCGATACTTTCGGCCATCGTGCCTTTCCAGTGCCCAAGCCGGACGTCGCCATGTCATAGACGTTTGTGCTCTAAACCTGCGCGCTAAACCATCTACATCATCATGTGCCTGGACGAAGGCGAAGAGGATGAAAAAATTTACACCCGCCACGGGCCGCGTCCGGGCGTGATAGACTCGAGGGTCGAAAGAGATATCCCGAGGAGGCGCCATGTCCGAACGGATCGAATCGGTTTTGCAGGAGGGACGGCGTTTCAGCCCCCCGGAAAGCTTCAGGGCTAAAGCCCGCCTCTCCGACCGGGCCGAGTACGACCGGCTCTACCGTCAGTCTTTAGACGACCCCGACCGCTTCTGGTCGGACGTCGCCGGCGAGCTGCACTGGTTTACGCCCTGGCGGCGGGTCAGGGAGTGGAACGAGCCCTTCGTCAAGTGGTTCGTGGGCGGCGAGACCAACCTCGCCTACAACTGCTTGGACCGCCACCTCGAGGCCGGTAAGGGCGACAAGCCCGCGATTGTCTGGGAGGGCGAGCCGGGCGACGAACGCGTCCTGACCTATAAGGACCTGCACCGCGAGGTCGCCAGGTTCGCCAACGTCCTAAAGGCGCGGGGCCTAGGCAAGGGCGACCGCGTCGCCATCTACCTGCCGATGATCCCCGAGGCGGCCGTGGCCATGCTGGCCTGCGCCCGCATCGGCGCGACGCACTCGGTCGTCTTCGGCGGTTTCAGCGCCTCGGCGCTGGCCGACCGCATCAACGACGCCCGCGCCAAGGCCGTGATCACCGCCGACGGCGGCTACCGGCGCGGCGCGGTCTTTCCCCTAAAGCCCGCGGTAGACGAGGCGCTCGAGCACTGTCCGAGCATCGACACGGTCGTGGTGGTCACGCGTGGCGGCAACGATGTCGCCATGAAGCCCGGCCGCGACCTCTGGTACCACGAGGCGGTGGCGGCAGCCTCGGCCGACTGTCCCGCCGAGCCCTTAGGCGCCGAGCACCCGCTCTTCATCCTCCACACCTCGGGCTCGACCGGCAAGCCCAAGGGGGTCCTCCACAGCACCGCCGGCTACAGCGTCTACACCTACCTGACCAGCCGCTACATCTTCGACATGCAAGACGAGGACGTGTTCTGGTGCACCGCCGACGTGGGCTGGATCACCGGCCACTCCTACATCGTCTACGGCCCCTTGCAAAACGGCGCCACCGTGCTGATGTACGAGGGCGTGCCCAACCATCCCGGGCCCGACCGCTTCTGGCGGCTCATCGACAAGTACAAGGTGACCATCTTCTACACCGCCCCGACCGCGATCCGCGCCTTTATGAAGTGGGGCGAGAAGTGGCCGCGGGGGCACGACCTGACGAGCCTGCGCCTTTTAGGCACCGTCGGCGAGCCCATCAACCCCGAGGCCTGGATGTGGTACCACCGCCACATCGGCGGCGAAGGCTGTCCCATCGTCGACACCTGGTGGCAGACCGAGACGGGCGGCATCATGATCACGACGCTCCCCGGCGTCCACGACGCCAAACCGGGCTCGGCCGGCCTGCCCTTTTTCGGCGTCGAGCCCGCCGTGGTGGACGTGGACGGCAACGTTCAAGCCGAGGGCGATGGCGGCTACCTGGTCATCAAGCGTCCCTGGCCCAGCATGCTGCGCACCGTCTACGGCGACGACGACCGCTACCGCGCCCAGTACTGGTCGGAGATCCCCCACGTCTACTTCGCCGGCGACGGCGCGCGCAAGGACTCGGACGGCTACTACTGGATCATGGGCCGGGTCGACGACGTGGTCAACGTCTCCGGCCACCGGCTGGGCACCATGGAGGTCGAGTCGGCGCTGGTCTCGCACGAGGCCGTCGCCGAGGCCGCCGTGGTGGGCAGGCCCGACGAGACCAAGGGCCAGTCGATCGTCGCCTTCGTGACCCTAGAGGGCGACCGCGAGGGCTCCGACGAGCTGCGCCGCGCGCTCAGGGACCACGTCACCAAGGAGATCGGCGCGATCGCTCGACCCGACGAGATCCGCTTCGCCGACGCCCTGCCCAAGACGCGCAGCGGCAAGATCATGCGCCGCCTCCTGCGCAGCGTGGCGCTGGGCGAGGAGGCCGGCGGCGACATCAGCACCCTGGAGGACAAGAGCGTCGTCGAAAAGCTGATGCGGCCGGACTAATCCCCTGTTCCCCCGCCCTCACGAGCACCCCCCTTGTGAAGGGGGGCCGGGGGGATTTCCGGTGTGCGGTAGCGCCGCCACCTGAACTCGGCGGCGACCATCGCCAGGACGACGAGCGCGCCGCCCAGCCAGCCCTGCGCCGACAGCGTCTCGGCCAGGAGCAGGTAGGCAAAGAGCGCGGCGAAGACGGGCTCGAGCGCGAAGATCAGGGCGGCGGCGTAGGCGGGCACCACCCGCTGGGCCAGGGTCTGCAGCCAGGTGCTCAAGGCGGTGGCAAAGGCGGCCAGGTAGGCAATGGCGAGCAGCGCGCTGGGTTTGGTGCTGGCAACATCGCCCAGCTCCGGCAGCGCCCACAGCCAGCAGAGGACCGTCACCGGCCAGAGCTGCATGGCGCTCAGGACCAGGGGGTGGTGCTGACGGGTCACCTCGCCCAGATAGATGATGTAGAGCGCGTAAAAGAAGGCCGTCCCCAGGACCCAGAGGTCGCCCGCGTTCAGCCCCGCCTCGTCGCCGAGCGTGAGCAGGCCGAGGCCCGCGACCGCCAAGGCGGCGCCGACAAAACCCCGCGGAGGGATACGCTGGCGAAACCACAAGGCGCCCAGGATAGGCGTGAGGATGACGCTGAGGCCGGTGATAAAGGCCGCCTTCGAGGCCGTGGTCAGGGTGAGCCCCAGCGTCTGGGTGCTGAAGCCCGCGAAGAGCAGCAGCCCGAGGACGAGGCTGGGCACAAGCGTCTTGCGCGCCGGCCTGACCCAGCCCAGGAGCAGGCTCGCCAGGCTGAAGCGCAGGGCCAAGAGCAGCGGCACCGAGACGGTGGCGACGGTTTCCTTGACGACCGCGAAGGTCGTGCCCCAGATGAGGGTGACGAGGACGAGCGAAAGGACGCTGAGGGCCGGCGACATGAGCCCGATTCTGGCACGGCCGGCCTCCTGGCGGCCCCGGCCAAAGTACAATCGAGGCTATGACCTACCGCATCGGCTACGGCGAGGACGCCCACCGCCTGGAGCCCGGCCTGCCCCTGGTGATCGGCGGCCTGCTTGTCGAAGGAAGCCCCCACGGCGCCGTCGCCCACAGCGACGGCGACGTACTCCTGCACGCGCTCGCCGACGCGCTGCTCGCGGCCGTGGCGCTCGGCGACATCGGCGACTACTTTCCGCCCACCGACCCGCGATTCGAGGGGATGGACAGCGCCGACATCCTGCGGGGCGTCCTGACGACCCTGCATGAACGTCACCAGCACGCCAAGATCGTCAACGTCGCCCTGGTGGTGACCCTCGACCGGCCCAAGCTGGGGCCGCAGCGGCAGCCCATCCAGGAGCGCGTGGCCGCGCTCCTGGGCCTCACGCCCCAGCAGGTCGGCCTGGGCTTCAAGACGAGCGAGGGGCTGGCGCCCGAGCACGTCCAGGCCAGGGCGACCGTTCTGCTAAGCTGTCCCTAGCACCTCGCCTCGAGCCACCACTCGAGCCACCAGGGAGGAACGCATGAGTTTATCCACCGGTCAAGACGCCCCCGACTTCAGCCTCGAGTCGACCCTGGACAAGAAGGTCAGTCTGGCCGACTTCAGGGGCAAGAAGCACGTGGTGTTGGCCTTCTACCCGCTCGACTTCTCGCCGACCTGCAGCATGCAGTTGCCCGAGTACTCGGCCAACCGTAAGAGCATCGAGGCCTTGGGCGCGGTCATCTTGGGCGTCAACCGCGACAGCGTCTACACCCACAAGGCCTGGGCGCGCGAGTTCGGCATCGACATCCCGCTCCTGGCCGACATGACCAACGAGGTCGCCCGCGCCTACGGCGTCTACAGCGAGGGCACGGGCAAGAACGGCCGCGCCGTCTTCATCATCGACAAGGGCGGCAAGCTCCGTCACCAGCACGTCGAGAAGCAGTCCGGCGACTTCACCATGCACGCCAGCGACATCTTGGGCAGGCTCGAGAGCTTGTAGCCCTAAAAGACCCCCTCGAGCGTGCTCGAGGGGGGTCTTTACAGCTTGCTTGCAGCTTAGGGGC
Organism: Deinococcota bacterium; assembly: GCA_030858465.1. Taxonomy (NCBI): domain Bacteria; kingdom Thermotogati; phylum Deinococcota; species Deinococcota bacterium. The sequence goes on along the minus strand of JALZLY010000197.1, from coordinate 4,553 downwards.
GGATGAGCAGACCGACGGCCGCCGAGGGATAGATGGGGTCGATGCCGGCCGGCAACACCCCTCCTGTCAACTCGGGGAGGTAGTAAGAAATGCCGCCTTCGGCGAAGAGGCCCAAGCCGAAGAGCGAGAAGTCAAGACCCAAACGGGCCTCGGCGAAGGGGCTCTCGAAGCCGAAGCCGGGGTCGAGCTGGAACTGGTAACCGCCACCCAGCGCCAGGTAGATGTCGAAAGCCGAGCCAGCGGGCAGCGGGCTGTAGGTGAGCATGCCCGCGACGGCTAAGTTGCCGGTGAAGTTGCCGTCGTCGAAGACGGGGCCGAAGCGGCCGTAGTCGGCGCTGACGCGGAAGCCAAGGCCGCCGATGACGTCGTCGACGCCGGCGATCGCACGGACGCCGAAGCGGCCGATGTCGATCACTTCTTCGGGACTCTGGACCTCGTAGAAGCTGCCCACGCCGAAGTAGACGGGACCGCGGGCCGGGGTGACGGGCGGAAGCGCCAAGGCGGGATCGACAGCGGGATCGACGGGATCGACCGGCTCTTCGACCGCCGGGGGCGTTACGGGCGGGGCGGGAGGAGCGACTTCAGCCGCGGGTCCGGGGGGACCTTCGGGGCCGGGAGGGCCGGCGGGGCCTTCGGGTCCGGGAGGGCCGGCGGGGCCTTCGGGTCCGGGAGGACCGGCGACGGGCTCGGCCATCATGGCGCGCACCGCCTCGAGCTCGGCGGAGAGTTCGTCGACGCGAAGCTGCAACGCCTCGACCTCGGAGCGGTCAGCCTTCTGGTCGAGCATGTTCATGAGGCTTTCCATGTCGATGCCCAGGTCGCCGAACTGGAGGCTCAGCTCGTCTACGGCGCGGCGCAAGGTATCGATTTCGTCCGTGGTCATGGCCATCATGTCCATGTAGTTGATGATGCGGGCGATGACCACGGCCGCCTCGTAGCGGGTGAAGCCGGCGACGCCGTCGAAGGTGCCGTCGGGGCGACCGACGATGATACCGGCGCGCACCGCGATGTCGATGGCCTCCGAGGCCCAGTGGCCGGGGGGCACGTCGGCAAAGCTGGCCGGCGCCGCTTGCTCCGCACCTACCGGGGTCCCCGTCGGCTGCTGCTCGGCAAAGGCCATGCCCGACAGGAGCATGCCGAAGAGCAGGCTCATGACTAGACGGGAAGCAGAGCGAGAGTGAGATCGTCTCATCTTGGTTGTTACCTCCTTGTGGACGCTGCAAGCTGCTTGCAGCGTGATTCCAAGTTTTCTCGAGCAGGCCAAGCTTGCCCTGGCGCTCTCAAAAACTATCATCCCAGTATTACGAGGTGACCTCGAAGAAAATGGGGTACAAGCCACACAGGGCTCGAGATCGCGGGCAAAACAGGAGGGCGAAGACGCCTCAAGGGACGCGCGTTGGTCCTTTGTGAAAAAGACAACAGAGCAGGAGCGCCGCGGGTGGGGCGCTCGAGCGGGGGCAGGACCGGCACGTGCTTATGATGCCGTCGAGGCATCTGTCCAGAAACGCCATCTAGGCTTCCTGGTAGTGGACGTAGACCTTGTCGTCCTCGACCTCGGTGGTGTAGAGGCGGACCTTCTTGACGGCGGGCATGGTGGGCCGGCCGGTCTTTAGGTCGAACTTGGCGCCGTGGCGAGTGCACTTGACCGCGCCGTCTAAGAGCTCACCGTCGTGGAGGATGCCGCCGTCGTGGGTGCAGCGGTCCTCCATGGCATAAAAGGCGCCGCCCTGACGGATCACCAGCACCTCGCGGCCGTTCACCTTGGCGGCGCGCATGCTGTCCTCGGCAAAGTCCGCGACCGCGCCGACAAAGACCTTGCCCGTCATTACGGCCACTAGAGCCTCTCCTTGGCGCCCGGCACGCCCAGCTTGGCCTGGACCACGCGCTCGACGTACTCGGCCACCTTGGGCAGGGTCACGCGGCTGGTGACCTCGTGCAAAAAGCCCGTCACCAGCACGTGCTCGGCGACTTCGGGAGGCATGCCGCGGCTCATCAGGTAGAAGCGCTGGTCCTCGGGCACCGGCGAGGTGGTCGAGCCATGCGAGCATCTGACGTCGTTGGCGCCGATCTCGAGCTGGGGGATCGAGACCGCCTCGGAGTCGGCGTCCAAGAGCAGGTTGCGGTTGGTCTGGTAGGCGTCGGTCTTCTGCGCGCCCTCGTCGACCAGAATGATGCCCGAATAGACCGCGGTAGAAGCGTCCCTGAGGGCGCCCTTGAAGAGCAGGTCGCTGTGGGCGTGGTCGGCGGCGTGGTGCTGGAGGGTGTACTGGTTGTAGTGCTGGCCCCTGTCGCCGAAGTAGAGGCCGAGCATCTCGCTGTCGGCGCCGGGACCCGCCAGCACGCACTCGACCTCGGCGCGGGCGGCGTCGGCGCCCAGGCTCACCGACAAGGACTCGAGCCGGCTGTTACGGTCCAGACGCGCGCGGATCTTGCCCACGTGCGCGACCGTCCGGCTCCAGTTCTGCAAGGAGACGTAGCGCAGTCTGGCGCCGTCTCTCAAGACGAGCTCGGTCGCGCCGGAGACGAAGAGGCGCTCGCCGAACTCCTCGCTGCTGTACTCGTCGATGTAGGTGACGCTGGCGTTGGCCTCGACGACGACCAAGGTGCGCGGCGAGGTGACGCCGCCACCGTCGGCGGTCTTAAAGGCGCCCAAGGGAAAGGCGACCTCGACGCCCTTGGGCACGTAGACGAAGCTGCCGTTTTCCCAGAGGGCCGAGTTGAGCGCGGTGTACTTCGACTGCGGCGCGTTGATGACGCTGTAGAGGTGCTCGCGCACGAGGTCTTCGTGCTCGCGGAGGGCCGTGCGCAGGTCGGTGAAGATGACGCCCTTTTCAGTGATCTTGCTGTCGCGGAAGATGACCTCGCCCCCCTTGTGGACGAGGACGCCCTCGGCGTCCGAGTTGGTGATGCGCTTAGCAATGCGCTCCGGCACCTCGCGGCTCTTGGGCGCCTGAACCAGGCCCAAGCCGTCGAGCGAAAAGCGCCCCAACTGGGTGTAGCGCCAGACCTCGTCGCGGTTCGTCGGAAAGGGCATGGCCTCAAAGGTGCGCAGGGCGGCGCGGCGCTCTTCGGCCAGCCACTGAGGCTCGTCGTACTTCTTGACAATCGCCTCGACGGCGTCGAGGGACAAATCGGCAGTCACACTCATAAAGTTTCCTTTCCCGATTGGCATAGCAGTTCCTGCAGTTTTACGGCGATTTCGTTGCGTTTTTCTAGCGGCACGATCTGATCTTCGGGAACGCCGAGGTAGTCAAAGACCCTTGGCCCTTTTTTATCCTCCGGGATGTCTGCCATGCGCGGAATCACATGAAGGTGCACATGTGGGTGTTCAGGACTTTCGGCAAACAGGACCGTGTAGGTTTTGATAGCGCCTGTGACCTCTTGCAGCGCCCTCGAGACCCGGTGCAACAGCGGCCCGAAACTCAGCGCTTCCGCTTCGGAAAGCTCCGCAAAACTCACTACGTGCCGCATGGAAACGATCACCAACCACCCCGGCAACGAAGTATTGAAGGCGTGAACGACGCGCCAGTGTGCATCTTCGTAGATGCGTTCACAGCGCGGCCCTTGGTGCCGGTTGGCGGTGAGTTCGCAAGTTACGCAGGTTTTCACGGTGTTCCTACCTATAGGCTTCGCGGCGGTGGGCGACTCGAAAGATGGTGATCATCGTCTCGGCAGTGCTCACCTCAAAGATGATGCGGTAGTCCCCCACGCGCATTCGTCTCGCCCTCTCGCCCTTAAGCTGAACCGAACCGTGCTTAAAGGGGTCGGCTCGCAAAGCTTCAATAGCGGTGAGCATGCGAGGCTGAAGCGATTTGTCAAGCGCTCCCAGCTCTTTGGCGGCCTTTGAAAGCGCACCTAGTAGCTCACGGGGTAGCTCACGGGGTAGCTCACGGGGTAGCTCACAGGCCAAGGCGCGCTTTCATCTCCTCGAGGGACACATATCCCTCCGGCTCTGCTCGCCGTTGGCGGACAATTTCGGCGTCTTGAAGATCAAGGAGGCTATGGAGCAGCTCTTCATACTCCTCGAGGGTTAACAGCACATGCGTCCGGTTGCCCTCAGCATCGGTGAGATACTGGTGGTTGTCGGGGGTTTCTAGCGTATCTGCCATAAAAAACCTCGGGGTGCTCGGATTTCCAAGCACCCCGCTAAAGTTAGCCTACGCTCCCTTCCATCTCGAGCTCGATCAGTCGGTTCAGCTCGACCGCGTACTCTAAGGGCAGTTCCTTGGCGACGGGCTCCAAGAAGCCGCGGACGATCAGCGCCGCCGCCTCGGCCTCTTCCAGGCCGCGCGACTGCAGATAGAAGATCTGCTCGTCGTTCAGCTTGGACACGCTGGCCTCGTGGCCAACGTAGGCGGTCTTCTCGTTGATAGCGCAGGGCGGCGCGGCGCTCTTCGGCCAGCCACTGGGGCTCACCGTCTTTTTGGATGATCGCTTCGGCACTCTCTTCAAAGAGAAGCGGGTTAGCTGTCAATGTTTCCATGTTTCTCCTTCACAATGTTGCTCCTTCACAATCAGTCATCCCAGTAATTAGGCGCTCGGCTGGTATGGGC
>JALZLY010000196.1 GCA_030858465.1 Deinococcota bacterium | reverse complement strand
GCTGGGCATCCCGCGGGGCTCGATCAAGGCGACGGTCCTCGTCGAGACGATTCCCGCCGCGCTCGAGATGGAGGAGATCCTCTATGAGCTCCGCGAGCACGCCGCCGGGCTCAACGCCGGGCGTTGGGACTACATCTTCAGCATGATCAAGCGCTTTCGCGACCACCCCGAGTTCGTCCTGCCCGACCGCGACCAGGTGACCATGACCGTGCCCTTCATGCGCGCCTACGCCGAGGTGCTGGTTGCGACCTGCCACAAGCGCGGCGCGCACGCGATCGGCGGCATGGCCGCCTTTATCCCCAACCGCCGCGATCCCGAGGTGACCGCGGCGGCCCTGGCCAAGGTGCGCGAGGACAAGACGCGCGAGGCCGAGGGCGGCTTCGACGGCACCTGGGTGGCGCACCCCGACCTGGTGCCGGTGGCGCTGGCGTGTTTCGACGCGGTCCTGGGCGACAGGCCCCACCAGAAGGAGCGCCTGAGAGAAGAGGTCACGGTCCGCGCCGAGGACATCCTGGGCGCCCAGGTGCCGGGCGGCACCATCACCGAGGCGGGCGTGCGCAACAACATCAGCGTCGGCCTTCAGTACCTCGCCGCCTGGCTCGGCGGCAACGGTGCGGTGGCCATCAACAACCTGATGGAGGACGCGGCCACCGCCGAGATCAGCCGGGCGCAGCTGTGGCAGTGGATTCAAAACGAGGCCAGGTTGGATGACGGCCGCACCGTGACCGCCGAGCTCTACGGCAGCCTGCGCGACGAAGAGGTGGTCAAACTCGGGGACATGGGCCGGCTCGAGGAGGCCGCTCAGATCATGGACGGGCTCGTCCTCACCGACACCTTCGTCGAGTTCTTGACCTTGCCCGCCTACGAGCGGATCGACTAGTGACCTGCTAGCATAGGGAAAGCTCGCCTTGCTCGAGGTCTGCTGCCGGCTTTGGCAAGGAGACCCGTCGGCAAGGAGACCAAGAAGCCCGCGAAGGAGACCGCATGTCCGCTCAAGCTCTGCTCACCGCGCTCGGCGAGCTCTACCCGCGAGAGCGCCTGCTGACCCAGGCCGCGCAGCTCGCGCCCTACGAGTCGGACGGCCTCACCGCCTTTCGCACCCGGCCGCTGGCGGTGGTCCTGCCCGAGACCCAAGAGGAGGTGATCGAGACGGTGCGCTGCTGTTACCGCGAGGGCGTCCCCTTCCTGGCGCGGGGCAGCGGCACTTCGCTCTCAGGCGGCTCGATGCCGGTGGAGGGCGGCGTGGTCATCGCCCTGAACCGCCTCAACAGGATTATTCGCTTGGACCCCGAGGAGCGGACCTGTGTGGTCGAGCCCGGCGTCATCAACCTGGCGGTGAGCAAGGCGGCCATGCCGCACGGGCTGCTGTACGCGCCCGACCCCAGCTCTCAGACGATCTGTACCATCGGCGGCAACGTCGCCTTCAACTCGGGCGGCGCGCACTGCCTCAAGTACGGCATGACCGCCAACCACGTCCTCGGCATCAGGGCCGTCTTGCCGGGCGGCGAGGTGGTCTGCCTGGGCGGCGACTCCCTGGAGGGCGTCGGCCCCGACCTGGCGGGCTTCTACTGCGGCAACGAGGGACTGTTCGGGGTGGCCTTGGAGATCACCCTCAGGCTCCTGCCGGTGCCCGAACGCTACCGCACCGTCTTGGCCGCCTACGACTCGCTTCATACGGCGGGCGAGGCGGTCACCAGGGTCATCGCCCTGGGCCTCCTGCCCGGCGCCATGGAGATCATGGACCGGCTGGCCATCGACGCGGCGGAGGCGGCGGTGGGGGCGGGCTATCCGGCGGAGGCCAAGGCGATCTTGATCGTCGAGCTCGAGGGCGAGGGGGATGCGGTCGAGGCCGAGTTCGCGGAGCTCAGCGAGGCGATCGAGGCCTCGGGCGCCTATGAGGTGCGCGTCGCCCGCGACGGCGACGAGCGCGCGCTGTTCTGGAAGGGCCGCAAGAGCGCCTTCTCGGCGGTCGGCCGCCTCTCGCCCGATTACCTCGTCCAGGACGGGGTGGTGCCGAGAGGTAAACTCGGCGAGGCCCTGCGCGAGATCGAGAGGCTGAGCGAGGCTTACGGTATCCGCGTCGCCAACGTCTTTCATGCCGGCGACGGCAACCTCCACCCGCTGATCCTCTTCGACGGCCGTGAGGAAGGAGCCTTGGCGCGCGCCGAGGAACTCGCCGGCGACATCTTGAGGCTCTGCGTGCGCTTGGGCGGCTCGATCACCGGCGAGCACGGGGTGGGTGTCGAAAAGCGCGCCTATCTGGCGGAGATGTTTTCCGAGACCGACCTGAGCGTGATGAAGGCGCTGCGCTTGGCCATCGACCCGGCGGAGCTCTCCAACCCCGGCAAGATGTTCCCCGGCGGCGAGGCCCCGGCACTCTCGCAGCACGGCCCGCATCCTCTGGAGAGGCAGGGCGTCATCTCCCGTGAGTAGTCCTGCTCCCGTGAATAGTCCTGCGACGGCGAGCAAGGACACGCTGCGGCCGCGGACGATAGCGGAGGTCCAGGAGGCGGTCAGGACTCACCGGAAGCTCCTGCCCCGCGGCGGCGGCTCCAAGCCCGCCCTGTCGACGCCGACGGGCGGGGCCGAGACGCTCGAGCTCGCCGGGCTAGCTGGCGTGCTCGAGTACGACCCCAGCGAGTTCACCTTCACCGCGCTCGCCGGGACCAGACTCGCCGAGGTCGCGCGCCTGCTGGCCGAGAACGGCCAATACCTGCCCTTCGACCCGCCCCTGGCGGGGGCCGGAGCGACCCTGGGCGGCACCGTCGCGAGCGGCCTCAGCGGGCCGGGCAGGGTGCGCTACGGCGGCGTGCGCGACTTCATTCTGGGGGTGAGGATGGTGACCGCCGCGGGCGAACTCGCCCGCGCCGGTGGCAAGGTGGTCAAGAACTCGGCGGGCTTCGACCTGCCCAAGCTGATGGTTGGGAGCATGGGCCGTCTCGGCGTCATCGCCGAGCTCTCTTTCAAGGTCTTTCCCGCGCCCAAGGCCTATACGACGCTCAAGGTGTCCTTTGACGGTTTGGAGGAAGGGCTCTCTGCCCTGCTGCGCCTGAGCACGGCGCCGTTTGACTTAGAAGCGCTCGAGCTCGAGCCGCCGGGAACGCTGCTGCTGCGCATCGGCGGCTTGGCGGAGGCGCTGCCGCCGCGGGTGAAGCGGCTGGAGAGCTTTCTGGCGCGCGCGGGGGAGACCCTCACGGGCGAGGAGGACGCGGCCTTGTGGCAAGGCATGGCTGCCTTTGATTGGCTCCCTGGCGGCGCGATGCTCGTCAAGGTGCCGCTGACGCCCAGGCGCATTCCTTCGTTGGACGCTCAGCTCGAGGCGAGGGGCGCGGGGCGGCGCTACAGCGTGGCGGGCAACCTGGTCTGGATTGCCTGGCCGGACGACATAGACAGCCTGGCGCAGCTGCTGAGCAGCCTGGACCTCTCCGGCCTCATCATCAAAGGCCCGCCCGAGCGGCCCTGGTTGGGCAAGTTCGGCGGGCAGGCCTTGCTGAAACGGATCAAGTCGGCGCTCGACCCCGACAGCAAGTTTCTGGAGATTTAGATGCAGCATACCATTCCCGTCGAAGACCTCTTACCCCAGGCACCCCAGGCTGCGGAGATGGCCCACGCCGTCGAGTCCTGCGTCCACTGCGGCTTCTGCCTGCCGACCTGCCCCACCTACGTGGTGATGGGCGAGGAGATGGACTCGCCCCGGGGCCGCATCTTCCTGATGAAGGAAGTCCTGGAGGGCGGGCTTGCCTTAGAAGAAGCCCAGCCCTATATCGACCACTGCCTGGGCTGCCTGGCCTGCGTCACCGCCTGTCCCTCGGGCGTCGAGTACGGCGAGCTCATCACGCCCTTTCGGGCCTGGGCCGAGCCGCAGCGCGAGAAGAAGCCTTTGGACCGCCTCCAGCGCTTTTTCGTGATGGAGACCTTGCCCTATCCCTGGCGCTTTCGCATCGCCGCCCTGCTGGGCAGGCTGGGGCGGCCCTTCAAGGGGCTGATGCCGGGCAACTTCAGCGCCATGATGGAGCTGCTGCCTGCGTCGCTGCCCCAAACGGGGCGCATGCCCACGCTCACCCCGGCCAAGGGTAGGAGGCGCGCCCGCGTGGCCCTGTTGGCGGGTTGCGCCCAGCAGGTGCTCGCCCCCAACATCAACTGGGCGACCTTGCGCGTGCTCAGTGAAAACGGCGTCGAGGTGGTCGTCCCGCGGGACCAGGCCTGCTGCGGCGCGCTCGCCATGCACGTCGGCGAGGCGGAGCGCGCCCTGGCGACGGCGAGGAAAAACCTGGACGCCTTTTTGGGGGACGCCTTTCCGGGAGATATAGGAGACATAGACGCCATCATCTCCAACGCCTCGGGCTGCGGCTCGGGTATGAAGGAGTATCCGCTGGTGTTCAAGGGCAGCCCTGACGAGGAGCGGGCGCGGGCCTTCGCCGGACAGGTCAAGGACGTGACGACCTTTTTGGACGAGCTCGGCTTCAAGCCGCCCCGCCTGGAGGAGCCCCTCAAGGTGGCCTACCACGACGCCTGCCACCTCGCCCACGCCCAGGGCGTCCGCAGCGCGCCGCGGCGGCTGTTGCAGGCGGTGGCGGGCTTGACCCTGGTCGAACCGCCCGAGTGGGAGCTCTGCTGCGGCTCGGCGGGCACCTACAACATCGAGCACCCCGAGACGGCGGGAAGGCTGGGTGAGCGCAAGGCCAAGAACCTGCTCTCTACCGGCGCGGAACTGATCGCCACCGGCAACATCGGCTGCATGACGCAGATTGAGAAGCACTTGGCGGCCCAAGGCCGGCCCCTGCCCGTCCTGCACACGGTGGAGCTGCTCGACCGGGCCTACGGGGCTCGAGGCTGAATCAGCAGGCGCCAGGTCGGCAGGCGCCAAGCAGGTGGCGGCCTCGAGCAGGAGCATGCTGGGCGTGGCGCTAGACCACGACTCGAGGCGACGAAGCCTTTGGCGCCGCCCGGTTACACTCGAGACCGCGCCGTGATCCGAACCGTTGTGGAACAGGGTCATGATTCTGATACCCACCTTTTGCCATGATTGCCCTTTGTCATGATTGGTTCTGTCGAGGTAACCCTGATGCTCCCTTTGATCCCTCCAGCCACCGAGCTGCCCTCCACCTTCCCAGCGCGGACGAGGCGGTAGGCGCGTGCAGACGATCCACCAGGCCGTCGCGCTGACCTTCCGCTATCCCGTTCACTTCACCACCGGGCTCTTCGCTCTGGACAACCCGCTGCTGGCCGGCGTGGTCGCCGAGGGGAGCACCGAGCTGCCCAAGAAGGTCCTGGCCGTGCTCGACAGCGGCGTCGCCGCGCATCACCCCGGCCTGGCGCAGGCCGTCGAAGCCTACTGTTCGCGCCACGCGGACGTGTTGGAGCTCGTCTGCCCGCCGCTCGTGGTGGCGGGCGGTGAAGGGGTCAAGAACGACCCGGTCAATGTCGAGCGCGTCCACCGGGCGGTTCACGAGCACGGCATCGACCGCCACGCCTATATAGTAGCCATCGGCGGCGGCGCGGTGCTCGACATGGTCGGCTACGCCGCCGCCACCGCCCACCGGGGCGTGCGGCTCGTGCGCGTGCCGACCACCGTCCTGTCGCAAAACGATTCGGCGGTGGGCGTCAAGAACGGCGTCAACGCTTTCGGCAAAAAGAACTTCCTGGGCACCTTCGCGCCGCCCGTGGCCGTCTTGAACGACTTCGGCTTTCTTACCACGCTTCATGACCGCGACTGGCTCGGCGGTATCTCCGAGGCCGTCAAGGTCGCGCTCCTCAAGGACCCGGCGTTTTTTGCCTTTATCGAAAACCACGCGGACGCACTGGTCGGGCGCGACCTGGCGAGCATGAAGTGGCTCGTCTACCGCTGCGCCGAGCTGCACCTCCAGCACATCGCCACCAGCGGCGACCCCTTCGAGTTCGGCTCGTCTCGGCCGCTCGACTTCGGCCACTGGGCGGCGCACAAGCTCGAGGCGCTCAGCGCTTACCGCCTGCGCCACGGCGAGGCGGTGGCGATCGGCCTGGCGCTCGACGCGACCTATTCTCACATGAACGGCCTGTTGCCCGAAGCGGACTGGCGGCGCATTATCATACTCATCGCCTCTTTGGGTCTGCCCCTCTACGCCCCCGAACTCGGCGAGCACTTGGGCAAGGACCACCCGCGCAGCGTCCTGAGCGGCTTGAGCGAGTTTCGCGAGCACCTGGGCGGGCGGCTCACCATCATGCTCTTGGAGGGCATCGGCAGGGGCCAGGAGGTCCACGAGATGGACGAGGCCAGGCTGATGGACAGCATCGCTTTTCTCAAGGACTACGCCAAAGGAGGCGCATCATGGCCAGCCAAACCGGCTCTTGCCCGCTGACGCAGAGGAAGCTCGTCGACGACTTTTTTATCGAACACCGCACCAAGGTCTTGGACCTCGCCGCCTATTTGGACCGCATGGACCGCTCGGTCAGCAAGGACGCCGAGGACGACTTTCGGGTGCTGGCCCTGCGCCGGGCGCTAAACACCCTGAGCGAAGCGGAGCCCGGCCGGGTCAAGCGCATCCAGATGCTTCTGAGCGATCAGGACACCAGCCTCTTGGACGAGCGCGACGGGCAGAGCGCCTACGGCGCGTCCAAGCGAAACCTGCAAACCGGAGGTGAAGGATGAGGTACATCGATCTGCACGCGCACATGGTCTCGCGCAGCACCGACGACTACAAGAAGATGGCCCTGACGGGCTGCGTCGCATTGACCGAGCCGGCCTTCTGGGCGGGCTACGACCGCAGGTCGGCTGACGTCTTCGCCGACTACTTCGATCACCTGACCGACTTCGAGCCCAAGCGCGCCGCGGAGTACGGCATCTTGCATTACACCTGGCTCTGCTTGAACCCCAAGGAGGGCGAGGACCGGGCGCTCGCTAAGCAGGTGCTTGCGATCATCCCCGAGTTTTTGGGCCGGCCCACCGTCCTGGGCATCGGCGAGATCGGCCTCAACCGGGTGACGCGCAACGAACTGGCGACCTTTAGAGACCACGTCGAGCTGGCCCTCGAGCACGACCAGCTTATCCACATCCACACCCCCCACCTGGAGGACAAGTACAAGGGCACCAAGGTCATCGTGGAGACGCTCGCGGCCGATCCGCGCATCAGCCCCGGCCGGGTCATGGTCGATCACGCCGAGGAGCACACCTTGGAGATGATCCTGGAGAGCGGCTTCTGGACCGGGCTGACGCTCTATCCGTCCACCAAGACCTCGCCGGGCCGCGCCGTGGACATGCTCGAGATCTACGGCTCGGAGCGCATCTGCGTGGCCTCGGCCTGCGACTGGGGTCCCAGCGACCCGGTAGCCGTGCCCGAGTTCGCGCTCGAGATGCGCCGCCGCGGCCATGACGAGAGGCTCATCCACGAGGTCATCTTCGAGAACCCAAGAGCCTTCCTCGGCCAGTCGCCCAAATTCAAGCTGCCCGAGACCCGGGCGCAGGCGGTCGAAGCGGTGTTAACCTAGAGAATGCGCTTAGCTGGAAGACCGTTTCAGCTCACCTACTGCACCAACGTCCACCCCGGCAACGGCTGGCGGGAGGTGTTCGCGCAGCTTCGGCATTACGCCCCGGCCCTCAAGGCCAGGCTGTCGCCCGACGCTCCTTTCGGCATCGGACTCAGGCTCTCGGGGCTCGAGAGCCGCGAGCTTCAAGGGGGCGCGCTGGCGCGCTTCAAGAGCTTTTTGGACGAGGAGGGCCTCTACGTCTTTACCCTGAACGGCTTTCCCCACGGCCCCTTTCACCGCGAGCCGGTCAAGGCCAAGGTCCACGCCCCCGACTGGCGCGAGGAGGAGCGCGTCTTGTACACGCTGCGCCTGGTTAAGATTCTGGCGGCGCTGCTCCCAGCGGGCACGAGCGGCAGCCTTTCGACGAGCCCGCTCTCCTACAAGGCCTGGCTGGACGCCGGCGACGAGGCAAGCTGGGAACTGCTCACGACCAACGTCGTGCGGGTAGCCGAAAGGCTCGTCAAGCTCAACGAGACGGGAACCCTTATCCATCTGGACCTCGAGCCCGAGCCCGACGGCCTCTTGGAGAACAGCCTCGAGGTGGTGTACTTTTTCGAGGACTGGCTGCTCACCTTCGGCGCGCGGGGCCTGGCCGAGAGGCTGGGGGTGGGCCGGGAAGAGGCGCGGGCGCACCTGCTCGAGCACGTTCGGGTCTGCTTCGACACCTGCCACGTCGCCGTCGCCTACGAGGAGCCCGCCGAGGTCCTGGCCCGCTTTGCCGAACACGGCATCAGGGTGGGCAAGGTGCAGATCAGCTCGGCGCTCGAGCTGCCCCTACCGGGAGCGCGTGAAGGGCGGGGCGGGCTCAGGGCCGCGCTTCAGCCCTTCGCCGAATCGGTCTACCTGCACCAGGTCGTCCAGCGCAACAGGGACGGCAGCCTGATGCGCTACCCCGACCTGCAGGGCTGTCTGGACAGGATTGACGACCCCGAGGCCAGCGAGTGGCGGGTGCACTTTCACGTGCCCATCTTCGTCGAGAGCTATGGCGCCTTCGCCTCGACCCAGGACGGCATCCTCAAGACCTTTGAACTTCTGCGCGAAGAGGCGTTTTGCGAGCACCTCGAGATCGAGACCTATACCTGGGAGGTGTTGCCGCGAGGGCTGAAACGCGATCTGACCGAGTCCATCGCTCGAGAGTACCGGTGGGTGTTGGATGTCCTCTAGCGAACTCCGCGCCTCCGGGTCCAGGCTCTACGGCTTTCTCTCGCTGGCGCGCGTCTCCAACAGCCCCACGGTCGCCAGCAACGTCTTAGCCGGGGCCGCCCTGGCCGGGCAGGTGCAGCCGACCGGCACCGTCCTCGCGCTGGTGATCGCGCTGGTCTTCTTCTACACCGCGGGCATGGTCTTAAACGACCTCTGCGACTATGCAACCGACTGCCGGCAGCGTCCCGAGCGGCCCCTGCCCTCGGGGCTCATCTCCCGTGGCGAGGCGCTCTTGAGCGTCTTCGTCCTCTTCGGCGTAGGCGGCGCGCTGCTGCTCTACCTGGGCGTGGCGCCCTTCCTGAGCGGCCTGGTCCTGATCGCGCTCATCGTCCTCTACGACCTCTGGCACAAGCGCAACCCGCTCAGCCCCGTGCTCATGGCGGCTACCCGGGCGATGGTCTATTTCACCGCCTTTCTCGCCTTTTCAACGGAGCCGACCTGGCCGCTCATCTTGTGGAGCGCTATGCTGGCGCTCTACATCATCGGCCTCACCTATATCGCCAAGCTAGAGCACCGGGCGGACGTGACGCGCTACTGGCCGGCGGTCCTGCTCTTCCTGCCGGCCTTCTTCGCGGAGCTCCAGCCCCTGGCGCCGATCATGTTCGTCTTGCCGCTGCTCTTTATAAGCTGGGTAATCTACAGCATCACCTATGTCTACCGCCCGCAGTGGCGCAACTTCGGCAGGGCGGTCGGGCACCTCATCGCGGGCGTGTCGCTGCTGGACGTCCTGGTCTTGGCGAGCGTCGGCGCGACGGCTGGGCTGGGCCTGGCCTTCATCGCCTTTCTCGCCACCTTGTTCTTGCAGCGCTACGTCAAGGGAACCTGATGAACAAGCCGATGAACAAGCCTATGAACAAGCCAATGAACAAGCCTATGAACAAGACTGCCGTTCTCAACGTGGTCGGCCTGGCGCCGAGCCTGATCGGCCCCGCGACGCCGCGGCTAAGAGCCTTTGCCGAGCGGCACGCTCAGGTGAGCGTCACGCCGGTGCTGCCCGCCGTGACCTGCAGCGTGCAGGCGACCTACCTCACCGGCACGCTGCCGAGCGAGCACGGCGTCGTCGGCAACGGCTGGTACTTTCGTGACGAGCACGAGGTCAAGTTCTGGCGGCGCTCGGACGGGCTGGTGCAAAAGCCCAAGCTCTGGGAACGGGCCAAGGCGCAAGATCCCGGTTTTACCTGCGCCAACCTGTTCTGGCGCTACGCCACCTACTCCAAGGCCGACTACGTGGTGGTTGAGCGGCCCATGTACCCCGCCGACGGGCGCAAGCTGCCCGACATCTACAGTTGGCCCGCCGAGCTCCGTCCGGCCCTGCAGGGTGACCTCGGAGCCTTTCCGCTCTTCAACTTCTGGGGGCCGAACAGTTCGGTTCATTCGAGCCGCTGGATCGCCGAGGCCGCCAAGTGGCTCGAGGAGCGCCATAACCCCACCTTGAGCCTCGTCTACCTGCCGCACCTCGACTACGGCTTGCAGCGCTACGGCCCCGACCTGGCGAAGGTTACAACCGACCTCCAGGAGATCGACGCGGTGGCGGGCGACCTCATCGACTTTTACGAGGCGCGCGGCGCGCACATCATCGTCATGTCGGAGTACGGCGTCACGCCGGTGTCCAGACCCGTTCACCTCAACCGGCTCTTTCGCGAACGGGGCTGGATCGCGGTGCGCGAGGAACTCGGTTTGGAGGACCTGAACGCCGGCATGAGCGCGGCCTTGGCGGTGGCCGACCACCAGGTGGCGCACGTCTACGTCAACGACGACAGCAAAAGGGACGAGGTGCGGGCGCTGCTCGAGACCACCGACGGCGTCGCCGAGGTCTTGGCCGAGGCGGGCAAAAGGGCCCGTGGCCTCGACCACCCTCGCGCCGGCGACTTCGTAGTCCTGGCCGAGCCGGACGCCTGGTTCACCTACTACTTCTGGCTGGACGACCGCCTGGCGCCCGACTACGCTCGCACCGTCGACATCCACCGCAAGCCCGGCTACGACCCCGCCGAGCTGTTCGTCAACCCCGCGCTCAAAAACCCCAAGGCCAAGGTGGCCATGACGCTCCTAAAGAAGGGACTCGGCTTTCGCTACCTGATGGACGTGATCGGCCTCGACGCCAGCGTGGTGAAGGGCTCGCACGGCCTGGTCACCGACCCCGCCGACGGCCCGCTGCTCATCTCCTCGAGGCCGGAGCTGCTCGGGAAGCGTGCGCTCGAGGCCAGGGAGGTGTGCGGGCTTATTCTCGAGCACCTGAAGGAGGGACCATGACCGAAGCCGAGAACAGCCTGGGCTTGCGCGCCTAGTGGAAGAACCGCTGCGCCAACAGCAGAGGCGCGAGAGCTAGCTGTAGAATAGGCCGGTGAGAATCTCCGTTGAACTCGTGCCTAGGGGCGAGACCTCGCTTTGCTCCGAGCTCGAGCTCATTCGCGCCCGGCTGCCCCGGGTGGACACCATCAACATCCCCGACGTCTTGCGCTTTCCTCTGCGTTCCTGGCAGGGCT
>JALZLY010000195.1 GCA_030858465.1 Deinococcota bacterium | reverse complement strand
AGGCATCCGTCACGCCGACACCGCAATTCACGCGGTAAGATTTGGACGCCAATGACCCAATATACCGAACATATCGCCATCATCGGACTCGGCTACGTCGGTTTGCCCGTAGCCCTCGCGCTCGCCAAGCGCTTCCCGGACACTTTGGGCTTCGACATCAGCAAAACGAAGGTGGCCGAACTAGAGGAGCACAAGGATAGAACGGGGGAGATCTCGAGCGCGGCGCTCAGGGCCTCGACGATTCGCTTCACCGCCGACCCCGCTGAGCTGAGCCGGGCGAGCTTCTTCGTGGTGGCGGTGCCCACCCCCATCGACGCCAACCGCAAACCGGAGTTGGGTCCGCTCATCGGCGCCTCGCGGACGATCGGCCGGGTGATGAAGCCGGGCGCGGTGGTGGTCTTCGAATCCACCGTCTACCCCGGCGTCACCGAAGAGATTTGCGGCCCGGTGCTGGCCGAGGCGTCGGGGCTGAAGCAGGGGTGCGGCTTCAAGCTGGGCTATTCGCCCGAGCGGATCAACCCGGGCGACAAGGAGCACACCTTAGAGCGCATCGTCAAGGTCGTCGCCGGGGAGGACGAAGCGACGCTCGAGCGGGTCGCGGCGGTGTACGGTGCCATCATCCCCGCCGGCATCCACCGTGCCCCCTCGATCAGGGTGGCCGAGGCCGCCAAGGTCATCGAGAACACCCAGCGCGATTTGAACATCGCCTTGATGAACGAGCTCTCGCTCATCTTCGACCGGCTCGGCATCCGCACGCGCGACGTGCTCGAGGCGGCGGGAACCAAGTGGAACTTTTTGCCGTTCCGGCCAGGGCTGGTCGGCGGGCACTGCATCGGCATCGATCCCTACTACCTGACGAGCAAGGCCGAGGAGGTCGGCTACCACCCACAGGTCATCCTGGCCGGACGGCGCATCAACGACGGCATGGGCGCCTTTATCGCCCAGAAGCTCATCAAGCTGCTCGTTCACGCGGACGTGCCGATCAAGGGGGCCAGGGTCGGCATCCTGGGTCTGACCTTCAAGGAGGACGTGCCCGATCTGCGCAACAGCCGGGTGCCGGACATCGTGGCGGAGCTGCGGCAGTTCGGCGTCGAGCCGCTGATCCACGACCCGCTCGCCGACGCCGGCGAGGCGAGGCACGAGTACGGTATCGAGCTCTCGGCCTGGGAGGCGCTCTCGCCCGCGGACGCCCTGATCCTCGCCGTTCCTCACAAGGCCTACCTGGCTATGCCCAGGGACGGGCTGCTCGAGGCGCTCTGCCCCGGCGGTGTGATCATCGACGTCAAGTCCGTTTTTGACCCTGCTACACTGCCGGGAGTTCGCTATTGGAGTCTCTAGTGTCACAGCGTTATGAAAACCTTCGCAAGGAGCTGAGGGCCGCGCCCAAAACCTGGCTGGTCACCGGCGTGGCGGGCTTCATCGGCTCGAACCTGCTCGAGGCGCTCTTGCGCTTGGGGCAGAGGGTCACCGGGCTCGACAACTTCGCGACCGGCTTTCCTCACAACCTAGACGACGTGAGGGCGGCGGTCGGCGCGCGCGCCTGGTCCGGGTTCACCCTTCTCGAGGGTGACATCGCGCGCGTAGACGATTGCCGGGAGGCGATTCGCGGCGCCGATTACGTGCTCCACCAGGCCGCGCTGGGTTCGGTGCCGCGCTCGATCGCCGACCCCATCGCCACCAACCGCGCCAACGTCGGCGGCTTTCTCAACATGCTGGTGGCCGCCAAGGACGAGGGCGTAACGCGCTTCGTCTACGCCGGCTCGAGCTCGACCTACGGGGACCACCCGGCCTTGCCCAAGCTCGAGGACAGGATTGGCAAGCCCATGTCGCCCTACGCCGTCAGCAAGTACGTCGGCGAACTCTATAGCGAGGTCTTCGCCAAGGTCTACGGGCTCGAGGTCACCGGCCTGCGCTACTTCAACGTCTTTGGCCGCCGCCAGAACCCGGCGGGCGCCTACGCCGCCGTCATCCCCAAGTGGGTCGGGCAACTGCTCGCGGGCGAGCGCTGCGTGATCAACGGCGACGGCGAAACGAGCCGCGACTTCAGCTACATCGACAACGTCGTCCAGGCCAATCTGCTCGCCGCCGGCGCCGAGCCTGGCGAGGCCGGCCACCAGGTCTGCCACCAGGTCTGCCATCAGGTCTACAACGTCGCCTGCGGCGAGCGCACCACGCTGAGCGAGCTCTACGGGCTCATCCGCGACGGCCTGGCCAGGCTCAGGCCCGAGCTGGCCGGTCTGGCGTCGCGCGAGCCGCTCTACGCGCCCTTTCGGCCCGGCGACGTGCGCCACTCGCTGGCCGACATCGCCAAGGCGCGGCGCAGGCTCGACTATGCGCCCAGCCACACGGTCCGCGAAGGCCTGGACGAGGCCCTGGCCTGGTTTGCCGCCAGGGCGCAAGAGGCGCAAAAGCCGGCGAGATGAAGTTTCTCTTCAACGTCCACGGCTACAAGCCCGCCTACAACGTAGGCGGACCCATTCACTCGGTGTCGGCGCTGGCCGAGGGCCTGGTGGCCAGGGGGCACAGCGTCTTCGTGGCGACGAGCAACCGCAACCTGACCGAGGTGCTCGACGTGGACCCGAGCCGGGTCTACGACCGTGACGGCGTCGAGGTCCGCTATTTCGCGGCCTATCCCACCCTCTTGCAGCGCACGGGCATCCCTTATTTTGCCAAGTCGGCGGCGTTTCGCTTCGACTCGAGCTTCACCCGCTGGCTGTTGCAGCGCGGCGCCGACTTCGACGTCTTTCACACCCAGATCGCCTTTTTGCCTTCCAGCCGGCTCTTTTCAAAAGCCGCCAAAAGCCTGGGCAAGGTCTACTTCTACCACCAGCGCGGCGCCTTCAACCCCGTTGCGCTGCAGTACCGCGCTCTCAAAAAACGCCTCTACCTGCAAGCCGTCGAAAAACCGGTGATGCGGCGGGCGGACCTGCTCATCGCCCTGACCGAGCACGAAGCCGGCTTTTACAAGCTGCTCGGTTTGAACGGGCGCACGGAGGTCTTGCCGAACGGCGTCGCGGGAGATTTTTTTCCCAACGGCCCCTTGAGGCCGGGCGCTCCCGTGCGCGAGCTGTTGCAGGCGGCGGCAGAACAAGACGTGTTTCTTTTCCTGAGCCGCCTCCACCCCAGCAAGGGCCCCGAGCTCTTCGTCGAGGCCTTTCTTCGCTACGCCCAGGACCACCCCCGCGCCTTTGGCATCGTGGCGGGGCCGGATGAATTCGGCCTGGCGGAGCGCCTCAAGAGCAAGGTCGCCGCGGCGGGCTTGGCTCAGCGCCTTCGCTTCGTCGGCGCGGTCGCGGGCGACGACAAGATGGCGCTCTTTGCCCGGGCCGACGCCTTTGTCCTGCCGACGGCCTCCGAGGGTTTCTCCATCGTGCTTTTAGAGGCGCTCATGTGCGGCTGCGCGGTGGTGACCACGCCCGGCGCCCACTTCGGCGGGCTTCAGCC